>JAPPFQ010000479.1 GCA_028875135.1 Acidobacteriota bacterium | reverse complement strand
GAGCCCTCAGCACTCTCTCGTAGTTTCCCTCCAGCAATCTCCAGGCTTCCCTGGCCTGCAATCCTCGGGTCATGTGGACGAAGCGCTGGACTCTCTGAGGGGGGCGGGGGTGGAGGCGGTGCCGTTCCACGACTTCGACGTCAATCCCGATGCGGACATGGTCGAGCGGGGTCGGCAGTTCGCCAGCGAACAGGCTCCGGACTCCATCATTGGACTGGGGGGAGGCAGCTCTCTGGATTGCGCCAAGGGCATCAACTTCCTGCTGACCAACGGCGGCCGCATGCAGGACTACCGGGGATACGGCAAGGCCACCAGGGCCATGCTGCCCATGATCGGCATTCCCACCACCGCCGGCACCGGTAGCGAGGCCCAGAGCTATGCGCTCATTTCCGATCCGGATTCCCATGAGAAGATGGCTTGCGGGGATCCCAAAGCCGCGTTTCGGGCGGTCCTGCTGGACCCGGCGCTGACGCTGTCCCAACCGGCGCAGGTGACGGCCACGGCCGGGTTCGATGCCGTCTCCCACGCGGTGGAGAGCTTCGTCACCACCAGGCGCAACGCCGTTTCCGAATGCTATTCCAGGGAAGCCTGGAGATTGCTGGAGGGAAACTACGAGAGAGTGCTGAGGGCTCCGGAGGATCTCAACGCCAGGGGAGCCATGCTGCTGGGGGCCTATTTTGCCGGGCTGGCCATCGAACATTCCATGCTGGGCGCCAGCCACGCCTGCGCCAACCCGCTGACGAGCCACCACGGGGTCACTCACGGGGTTGCCATCGCCATGCTGCTTCCCCAGGTGGTGCGCTGGAATACCCCGGTGGCGGGGTCCAGGTACCGGGAACTGATGCATTTGGCCGGGCCAAACGGGTTTAAGGGCGACGACCCGCTGGCGCTGGCGACGCGCCTGGAAGAGATGGCCGCCTGTGGCGGGATGCCGTCCGGACTCAGAACCGTGGGGGTGTCCAGGGAGGATCTGGGGCGACTGGCGGAAGCAGCCAGCCTCCAGTGGACCGGGCGCTTCAATCCCCGGCCGCTGGACCGGAAGGGAGCCTTGGAGGTGTACCAATGGGCTTTCTGAAACAGCACCGGCGATTCGGTTCGGGGGAAGGTCAGCGCTCGAGAGCGGTTGTCCTGGCGGGTCTGCCGGTACTGGCCTTGATCCTCTGGCTCGGCCTGTCTCCCCGCGGAGTTGAGGGGACCGGAAGCGCGTCTTCAGCGAAAGGCGGCGCCTGGAGCCAGTTTCGTGGAAATCCGGCCTTGACGGGAATCTCTGAAACGAGCCTTCCCGATTCGCTCAAGCTGCTCTGGACGCTGGAGGTGGGCGAATCGATCGAGTCCTCGGCAGCCATCCTGGACGACGTGGTCTACGTGGGCTCGCAGTCGGGCGACCTGCTGGCTGTGAGCCTGAGCAGCGGCGAAGAACTCTGGCGCTATCGGGCCGCCGAATTCGGCATCGGGGAGTCTTCGCCCTGCGTGGGGCAGGGGTTGGCATACGTCGGAGACCTGGATGGAGTGCTGCACGCGGTCGACGTCCGAACCGGCAAGGCCGTCTGGACCTTCGCCACCGAGGGGGAGATCAAGTCTTCCCCGGTGCTGGTGGGGAACCGGGTGCTGGTCGGGTCTTACGACAGCCACCTCTACGCGCTGGAGGCCGATACGGGACTGCTCCTGTGGAAGGTGATGACCGAAGGGTATGTCCACGCCACCCCCAGCGTGGCTGACGGGGTGGCCTATATCTCCGGCTGCGACGAAATCTTTCGCGCCATCCGGGTCAAGGACGGCCGGGAAATGTACCAGGTGCCCTCCATTGCCTATACCGGCGCCTCCCCGGCCCTGGCCGGAGATGCCGCCTACTTCGGAACCTTCAGCAACCAGGTGGTGAGCGTCAGCAGGAAGGAACGCAAGGTTCTGTGGCGGTATGAGTCCAAGGAGTCCCAGTTTCCCTTCTATTCCTCGGCGGCCGTGGTCGGGGGGCGAGTGGTTCTGGGGGGGCGGGATCGCAAGGTGCACTGTCTCGAGGCCGCCACCGGCGAATCCCTCTGGACCTTTACCACCAGGGCGAGGGTCGATTCCTCTCCGGTTGCGGTTGGGGACCGGATTTACGTGGGATCCAACGACGGACGCTTCTACGTACTGAACCTCAAAGACGGCAAGAAGGTCTGGGAGTTCAACGCCGGGGCTCCCCTGTCGGCTTCACCGGCGGTAGCCGGCGGAAAGATCGTCATCGGATCTCAGGATGGCCAGCTTTTTTGCTTTGGTTAAGGGGAGCGGACGGCGTGCCTCAGCGGTAGTGCAGTCCGGCTTCAGCCCTTCAATGTAGGAGACAGACATGGGCCGGGAGATCGGTTTTCAGATGGCCACCTCCAACATCCGCTTCGGCCCCGGGGTGACCCGGGAAGTGGGGATGGATCTGAGGGACATGAAGCTTGGCCGGGTGCTGGTGGTCATCGACCCGGGTCTGAGGGACCTGCCGCCGGTGACGGTAGCACTGCAGGCCATGGAGGACGAGGGCATCGCCTTTTCGGTGTTCGACCGGGTCCGGGTGGAACCCACCGATCGATCCATCCAGGAGGCCATTGCGGCGGCCCGGAGCGATCGCTACGACGGCTTTGTGGCCATCGGCGGAGGATCGACCATCGACACGGCCAAGGCGGCCAATCTCTACTCCACCTTCCCCGCGGACTTTCTCGACTACGTGAATGCACCCATCGGCAAGGGGCTTCCCGTGCCGGGGAGCCTCAAGCCGCTGGTAGCCATTCCCACCACCGCCGGCACCGGCAGCGAGACCACCGGGGTGGCCATCTTCGATCTGAGCGGGATGCGGGCCAAGACCGGCATCGCCCACCGCCGGCTCAAGCCGACACTGGGGCTTCTGGACCCGGAAAACACCCGCAGTATGCCCTCCGAGGTGGGGGCCTCGACCGGCCTGGATGTGCTCAGCCACGCCCTGGAATCCTTTACCGCCATTCCCTTTGCCCAGCGGCCCTATCCCGAGCGCCCGGTGTTGAGGCCGGCCTACCAGGGGTCGAACCCCATCAGCGACGTCTGGTCGCTGGAAGCCCTGAGGATCGTGGCGGAATACCTGCCGCGAGCGGCGGAAGACCCGGGCGACGACGAAGCGCGGGCCCAAATGTTGCTGGCGGCTTCCTACGCGGGGGTGGGATTCGGCAATGCCGGCGTCCACCTGCCCCACGGCATGTCCTATCCGGTATCGGGGCTGGTCCGGGACTATCGCGCCCCCGGGTATTCGGTGGACCACCCCATGGTCCCTCACGGGATCTCGGTGATCCTCAACGCTCCGGCGGTATTTCGTTTCACCGCCCCGGCCTGTCCGGAAAGGCACCTGGAAGCCGCCGCCATTCTGGGAGCCGACACCAACGGCAAGGCCCCGGCCGACGCCGGCAATATCCTGTCCGACCGGATTGTCGCCTTCATGCAGCGGCTGAAGCTGCCCAATGGCTTGAGCGGCCTCGGCTACACGTCCGAGGATATCCCCGGGCTGGTGGAAGGCACCCTCCCCCAACACCGCGTCACCAAGCTCTCCCCCCGACCCGCCTCCCGAGAAGATCTGACCCGGATCTTCGAAGAGGCGCTGACGGCCTGGTAGGTTTTGGCCCCACCGCTAAACTCAATGGGCCGACAAGATCCCCTTTCCGTGCGTGCAACCTGGTTTGACATCAGACAAACGTCGTTTTGGAGACGTAGTGCGTTCCCGAACGGATGCTTCCTATTCGCCGCATTCGCGGCTGGGTTGACGCAGAACCCATACGACCCCGGGTTGACACCCGGGGCTACCCTGAGCCGCAGCTACGCAGCTCTATAAGGATGGCCCGTAGTAAGCGTTTCCGTGGCCTACCCACGTCAACCGCAGCATTCGCAGCTCCCCCCAAACTTACAATATTGCAAGAGGAAACGTGCTTTTCTATTTGGAATATGCCCCGGGCAAGAGCCCGGGGGACGCGATCGGAAGACGTCGCGTATGGGAGTTGAGTCGCGAAGGCGGCGACAGCAGTTTGCTCGAACGGCGGCGCAGCAGATTTTCAACTCCCGGCTTTGGACGGGAAGTATCGCTCGATCGTGGCGGCGCCGGGTCGAGCCGTCAGGCGGGAGACCACCACCATCAGCAGCGCCGAGACCAGGACGATGGGGACCACGGGCAGGAAGCCCAGAATGGTGGTCCCGCCGGCCGTCCTCGAGATGAGGTCGAGCCCTCCCCAGGACAGGATCGCGGTCGGCGCTCCCGAGGGCGCGGGAACCAGCGCCTGCAGCAGGGCAATGGCGCCGACCGAGCCACCGGCCCACAGGGTGGTGGCCAGAGCCCCCCAGCGGGTGCTGCGCTTCCAGAAGAGGGCTGCCACCAACAGGGGCAGGAGAGCGGCGTAGCCGGTAAAGGAGTACTGTATGGCCACCAGAAATATGGTGGCCGGAGACTTCAGGGCGATGACGAAGGCTACCGACGTGATCAGCGCCACGAACAGACGGCCGGTTTGAACCTGGGCCCGGTCCCCGAACCGCTGCTTGCCCCCGTAGAAGGCGAAGATGTCCTCGGTGAACATGGTCGAGAGCGCCAGGATCTGGGAATCGCTGGCCATCACGGCCGCCAGGATGCCAGCGCCCAGGATGCCGGCCAGCCAAAGGGGCGCGTAGCGGTCCAGCAGCAGCGGGATGACGTCGTCGGCAGCCATCCTTCGGCGTAGGTCGCTTTCCCGTTCGGGAGTCAGCTCGGTTCCGGATGTCGCCAGCGTTTGGCGGGCGACCTGCTTGTCCTGGATTCGGGGAAAGTCCTCGGCTCCGTTGGCCGCCACCCCCAGAAAGACGCAGGGAAGCCAGATGGCCATGATGCAGATGGGATAGAGGATCACCGTCTTGCGGAACTGGGCCATGCGGCGGGCGGTCAGGCAGAAGATTCCGATGTGGGGAAAGCAGATGGCGGACAGCGGGATGAAGGTGTAGCTGAGGTAATAGAGCGGTGAGACATTTTCCCGGGTGAGCAGGGGCGCCAGGGCGGGGGATTGGGCGATTCTCTCCATGGCGGCGCTGAAGCCCCCCATTCCGGCGCCGATCACCAGAAGCGCGGCCACGCCGAAACTCAGGAACAGCGTGGTCTGAAAGGTGTTCACCCAGGCGGTGCCGCGCATGCCGCCAAAGAAGACGTAGCTCATCACCACCAGCGCCACCAGGCTGCCGCCCATCCAGTAAGGGACCCAGCCGCCGCTGATCGCCTGCAGGATGGTCCCGCCTCCCTTGACGGCGATGATGATGTAGGGGACCAGGAAGAGGGCTTGCAGGGCGAAGATGACCGTTCCGATGTGGCTGCACTCCCAGCGGTCCCGAAACATCTGGACAGGGGTCATGAAGCCGTGTTTCTTGCCCAGGGCCCAGGTTCGGGTGCCGAGCAGCAGGAGGGTCAGGGGAATGATGAGCGCCGAGGAGGAGCCCATCAGGCCATAGGTGACGATTCCGTTGTTGAAGGCGTGCCCCGAGGCCCCCAGGATGGTGAAGGCGGTCATGTTGGTCCCGAACAGCGAGAAGAGAAAGACGAAGGGGCCCAGGGAACGGCCGGCCAGAAAATAGTCTTCAGCCGCGTGCCTGGAGGCTGCACGGCGAAAGGCGAAAATTCCGATGTAAAGAACCAGAGCCAGATAGACCAGCACAACCAGGGTGGGGATCATGATGGGGTCGGTTTCTCGGAACGGGTGGAGGGAGTGGGCTCGGCGCCATCGCTGGCTTCCTCCAGGTGTCCGGGCCAACAGTACCGGACCAGAAGCCACATGAGGCCGGCCACGGCCAGGGAATAGAGCGCATGGTAAGAGAGGCCGATGGGAATGAATCCCAGGATCAGCGGATCGGCCTGGCGCCAGAACCAGAAATCCTGGTGGAGGCCATAGAAGACCAGGACGACAAGGGCCAGGATGAATGGAATCTTCTTTTTCAATTTGGACCTGCGCTCAAATCGTCCAATCCCGCCGGGGCGGGATCACCCGGGAGCTCGGGCGTCTCGCCCGCATACGCAAGCCGCTCATTGTAGCATCCGGCTGGAAACGGGGCAGGGCCGAGTCCATGGGGGAGGAGAAGCTCGGCTTCCGGGTTTGCCGGCTCACTTGCCGAAATCCAGGGTGGTTTTTGTGACGAACCGGCGATAGTTCATCCACTTGTTTTCGTTCTGGTTGATCCAGCCGCGTCTTCCAACCAGAAAGTCCCTGGAGATGAGAGGCAGCCAGTAGGTACTGCCTTCGATGTCCACGGGGCCGTAGTCGATCTGAAAACGTGCCTGCCGGACCGGAAAATCGGCCGGAACGCCAAAGATTCGCTCGCCTACGATCCGCAGCACCGCCGACGATTCCTTTGCAACATGGATTTGCCCCTCGTAGCCGACCCGGACGAAATTCTGCAGAGTGCCGTCGTGCAGGACGCCCGTATACAACTGGTAGCCGGACGGATGGGTGACGGCATAGACAACCGCCGGTTGCCCGTCGACCAGGCTGTCTCCCTGGTGGAAGAACCGCGCGGGCGAACCCGGCTGGAAGAGGGTCTGCAACGTACTGCCGAACTCTCCCATGCCGCTGATTTCCCGAATGTGTGTTTCGGAGGGCTTCCCGTCCACGGTGAGCGTCAAGTAGGATTCGGCCCCGTCGACGAACTGAACCTTGGTGACGATATCATGGCGTTTCTTCAGCGCCGAGTCTTCCTCACCCTGGTTGTCAGACCGCTTTGTGATCTGGGTGCAGACGAAGTCGGGGAGGTTCACGGTAAAGCTCAAGGCCCATTTCCTGGCGCGATCCAATACCTCTTGTGAGCGCTGCGATCCGTAAACGTTAGCGTGGGCTTGAGTTGGCGCTCTCTCGCCTTCGGTGCCCTCCGCACTGAGCGCCTCGAGTTCGGGCTCGCTTCCCCCCAACAGCCGAGCCAGTTCCTGATGCCCGTGCCGAGAGGCGATCTGGGCCGGCCGCAGCCCGTCTTGCCGAGTGGTCGGATCGACCCCCTGGGCCAGAAGCAACCGGGCCAGGCCGGCATGCCCGGTTCGCGCAGCCAGATGGAGCAATTGAGACCCGCAGTCGGAGCAGCGGCTACCCAGGCGGGCGCCGTATCTCAACAGCAACCGGGCGATTTCACCATCACCGCTCCGGGCGGCCAACTGCAACGGCACCAGGGTTTCACCTTTCCCAGAGCGGGCCACCAGGTTGGGATTGGCGCCCTCCTCCAGAAGCAGTCTGGTGACCTCCTCGTGCCGGTGTTCCACGGCTAGGTGAAGCGGGGTGCGGGCCGTATGGTCCTGCCTACGGTTGGGGTCGGCCCCTTTCTGCAGCAGCAGTCCGGCGATTTCGAGGTGGCCCAGGCGGGCGGCGAGGTGCAGAGGGGTGAGGTTGTTGGGGTCCTTGCGGTCGGGATCGGCGCCCTTGTCGAGTTCAAGGCGCACCGATGCTACGTCTCCCGCGGAGACGGCCTGGTGCAGCCGATCGGAAGGCGCGTCCGATCCGGTCGTGGCAAGAGCCAGAGCAATGACGAGGTTGTGAAGGGAATTCATGGATTCTTGCTATGTCATAAGAGTTTGGACGAAGATCGGATATGGATTCCCGCCAGGAAAACCACCCCAACACCTTCATTGCTGATGAGCTGAAGAGCCGTCAATCCAATTTCTTCCAGCTATTCAACAACGGCTCCTGATTGCTTCAGTTGTGTCTGTACACCTTGAACGGGCAGTCCTGGAAAATCGAGTGGGAGACCTTGCCGCATCAAGGCTCGCCGGGCTTGTCGGCGGACCCGTTCCGAGTTTGTTTCCTCAAGGGGTGAAGGGGCCTGCACTTCTTCCGAAGGCGTCGTGTCCAAACCTTCCTCTTTTCTTGAGGGATTCGGATTCCTCGCACCAGGTGAATCGGTCAGGACCTTGATGAGGGTGATGTCCTTGGGACGAAGCGCCCGGTTCACCAATATGGAGACTCCCGCGGCGATGGCTATGCTCGCGGCGTAGCTGCCGTAGTACTTGTCACCGGGTTCACCGGATTCGGTTCCGGCAATTGCAACCATGCTTCCCATCATGGTTCCGATGAACGTTCCCACGGTCGCGGCAACCCGTATCCCTTTGTTCTCCCTGAGCCCTCGTGCCTCGATTCGAGCGACGGTTTCTATAGGGATCTGAATCTCGCCCTTGGGGTAATTCTTGAGATTACTGCTGTTCCTGACGGTGAAGGCAAGCGAAGCAGCGTTGACGCTTCTGATTTGTCCCTCTAACCGTGCGTCTTCGGCGATTTGAAGTGTAACCGTCTTACCGCCGATCAAGTTCTTTAGCTCGCTCCACCGGACTTTCAGAAACTCTTGATCCGATCCCAGCAGATGGGTGCTTAGCACCAGAAACACCACCAGGAATCCAACACCTCGATGCAAAGTCATTACAGATCCCTCCGGTAATTCATCCTCTCGATTGCCTAAACGTTCCCAAATCGCTGCGTCCAACCGGTCGGGCGAGCGTTTCTCGACTCTCAACATATGATAATGTCATGCAGAATGCCGGGGAGCGGAAAGAATTCCGTGATTGCCACTCGAGACCTGACCTGGTACTGACTTGCGGGAATTGCCCTTGAAAGACAATGGAGGCGAATCATGCCCCTTGATGCTGATGACCTGATGGAAGAGGTGGCGGAAGAAGCCCTTTTGGAAATGGCTTCCCGAAACCGAACCACTTCCATCATCGGGTGGGTGCTTTCAATCGTTGTGGTGGTGGCAATTGTGCTTGTAGTCCTGGTGTACTGGCTGGTTGTGGAGTGATGAAGGGAAATATTGTTCAGGAAGATCAGCGGGCTATTCACAATCGTCGCAGTGGCGCCGGTTTCATTGCAATGAGCGGGGAAGAAAGTCCAGTCGAGAAATTCTTCATGAAGCAAAGCACCAAACGATGGCTGGCTGGCGGTTTGCTGGTGGCTCTGGTCCTGGGGACTGTAGCCTGCCAACAAGGAGAGCGGCACCGTTTCCTCAGTCTGGGGACGGCTCCGGTGGGTGGCACGTTTCCGGTAGTGGGCGGGGCCATTGCCGAGGTGCTGAACCTCCACCGGGGTTCCCACAACTGGAAGGTTCAGATCAAGGGGAGCAAGGGAAGCCAGGAGAATATCCGGCGTCTGGCCGGCGGCCAGTTCGAGCTGGGGATGAGCAACTCGGCCATCAGCTATTTCGCCAGCCAGGGCGGTTCCAACTGGAAATCGGAAGGCAGCTACGACGTGCGTGCCGTATGCACTCTGGCCCCCCTGGTGGCCATGTTTGTCACCAAGCGGGATTCGGGCATCCGCGCCATAACCGATCTGAAGGGGCGGCGGGTGGTGATCGGGCCGGCCGGAGCGGGGTTTGAAATGTTTGTGATGCCCATCCTGGAAGCCCACGGGGTGACGGCAGGCTCCTTCAGCGCCATCTACGCGCCGCAGGGAGTGGCCGTTGAAATGCTCAGCGACGGGGCGGTCGATGCGGCCTTTCTGGGCGGGGCCCTGCCTGCCCAGTCTATCATCCAGGCTTCCGGTTCGTTCGAGGTCTACGTGATTCCCTTCGATCCCAAGGTCCGGGGTCGATTGATCCGGGACTATGCCTTCTTCAAGCCCATTCCCCACGCCCTGGTCAAGTCCCGGTATCCGAAAATTCTGCACTATGAGCTGGAGGACCGAATCGCTCAAATGAGCCGAGCGGAAGCCCTGGACTTCATGCGGGACCAGGGACTGCGGGTGCCGGGAGCGGAAACGATGGAGCTTGACGCGTTGCGCAAGGCCCTTGCCGGAGCCCGCTTCGGTTGGCTGAACGTGGGTTCGATGCAAGTAGTGACTCATGAGAGCACTGACAAACAGTTGATTCGAAACCTTTTGGAAGTTTTATGGGAGCAGCGGGAGGAACTGGCCCGCAGGCATCCGGCCCTGGGATTTCTCCAACTCAGGTCGGTCCCTCTTCCCGGCGGACAGAAACGACTCATTCAGGGCGCCGTCCTCTATACCGGGATCCCGTTTCATCCCGGAGCCGTCGAGTTCTATGAGAGTCACCCGGAGATCGGCTTCCGGCCCAACCCCGCCAATCGGATCCCGGCCCAGTCCGAGGCAAAGAGTAATTAGCGGCGAACCGTTAGATGGAGCCCCGTCGTCAGGGGCGGGGGACAACTGACCACTAACCACTGATCCCTGGCCGAAACAAGGGCGTTCCAGGCAAGAAAGGTTGGCTCATGTTCGAGCCCGTTAGCAAGCGGCTGATTCCCCTCCTGAGTGTGGTCCTGTGCCTCTACACTCTGGCCGAGGTGAACTTTCCCCGACTGCGGCCCCAGTCCCAGTTGGCCTTGTTTGTCATGCTGGGGCTGGTGCTTTGCTTTCTCAGCACCCCGGCCCGTGAACGCTGGCGGGACTGCCGGGTCGCACGCCTGTCCGACCTGGTCCTGGCCGTCGCCAGCATCGCGGCTTGCGGATACGTGGTGTTGATGACGGAACCGCTCTTTCATGGGTGGTTGCCCGACCTCTGGCCTTACGGGAAATCGCTGGGAAACCGCGCCGGTATCGAAGGACCCGCCGACTTTGTCCTGGGTGCGGTCGGGTTGTTGCTGGTGTTGGAAGCCACACGACGCTCCATCGGCTGGGTGGTGCCGGCGCTGGCAGTGCTCTTCCTGGCACACAGCTATTACGGGCACCTGGCTCACCAGAACTACCTGCCCGATCTGCCGGGATGGCTGCTGCCGCATGCCGGGCAGGATGCGGCCTACCTGGTAAGCACGACTTTTTCGCAGTCTCTGGGCGTGTTCGGCCCGGCAGCCGGCGTCATGTTCAAGTATGTCTTCCTGTTCGTCATCTTCGGAGCCTTCCTGGAGATGTCGGGGGCAACCCGGTTCATTATCGACTTCGCCCAAAAGGTGTTTGGCGGCACGCCCGGCGGGCCGGCCAAGGTGGCCGTTCTGGGCAGCGGGTTGATGGGGTCGCTCTCGGGCAGCGCCGTCGCCAATGCGGTGACCACCGGCACCTTCACCATCCCCATGATGCGTCACGCCGGGTTCGAAAGGCACGTGGCCGGAGGCATCACCGCCGCGGCAGCCTCGGGGGGCGCCCTGGTGCCTCCGGTCATGGGGGCCGGCGCCTACATGATGCTGGAACTGGTGCAGCCCCAGGTGACCTTCCTGCAGGTGGCCAAGGCGGCCCTGATTCCCGCCATCCTCTACTATCTGTCAATTTTCCTGATCGTGCATTTCTACGCCCGGCGGGCCGGAGCGGTCGCGGCTGACCGGGGACCGGCACGCCCGGTCTCGCGGTTTCAGGGACTGGTCTTCTTTTCGGCGCTGGGGACGCTGATCCTCTTCCTGCTGATGGGGTTCACCCCCTTCAAGGCAGTGAGCGGATCCCTGGTGGTGATTCTGCTGCTGAGCATGGCCGGCCCCGGGACCGGTTTGAGCGCGGCCCCACGCCGGTGGGCTCTATCCGCCTTTGCCCTGGTCGTGTTGCTGCACCAGGTGGTTCTTGCCCAGGCCCCGGCCGTACCCAAGCTGCGACTCTATGCCGAGTCGCTCATAAACTCCTGCCTGGTGGGCCTATTCGGACTGCTGCTGTTTGCCCTGCTGCACCCCAGGTTGAGACCGTCCGTCCTGGAGGCCCTGGTCAAGGCGGCCAGGAACGGAGTGGCCCTGATCGCCGCCAGCGCCTGTGTGGGAATCATCATCGGTGTCGTCCAGTCGACCGGTGTCGCCACCGACTTCAGCAATGTCATCAAGGGCGTGGTGGAATCGAGCCTGCTGCTGGCCCTGGTGGGAATCATGATCTGTTCCATCGTCCTGGGCATGGGGGTGCCTTCGGTGGTCTGCTACCTGCTGATGGCCACCCTGATGGGATCGCTGCTGGAACAGATGGGCGTGCAGCCCCTGGCGGCCCATCTGTTCATCTTCTATTTCGGGATGATGTCGATGGTGACCCCACCGGTGGCGCTGGCCGCCTATGCCAGCGCTTCCATCGCCAAGGCCAGGATCATGAAGACGGCCCTGGCCTCCTTCCGTTTCGCCCTGGTCGGCTTCACCTTGCCCTTCATTTTCGTCTACCGGCCAGAGCTGCTGCAGCTGGTGCCGCGGGATACCAGCACCCGCCTCAGCGATCGAATCACCTCCAACGCCTCCCTGGATCTGACACAGCTTGGCAACCTTTGGGGACTGGGACTGGAAGTGGTCACGGCCATTCTGGGGATCTTTGCGCTGGCGGCCGCCATCGCCGGCTATCTCAGGCGGCCCCTGCGGCTGGATCACCGCCTGGTCCTGTTCGCCGCCGCCGCCTGCCTGCTGTCCCCGGAGATTCAGGTTCAGGGTTACAACCTGGGTCCTGGCCTGAACCTGGGAGCCGCCCTCCTCCTGGCGGGAGTGGTCGTGGCCAACCGGCGGTGGGCAGGACCCGAACCCGTCTCCTCCAGAGAGCCCGACGAAGCTCTGGAGGAATGACTCCGCCGGAACATCCGTTGGCGCTGTCGAGAGCACTCGTCCCACCTGAACGTCCCGCCACCCCCTCGCGTCCCTCAAGTTGTGGATCATTCCTTATTATCGTTTGTTTCAGGCAAGCCCCGCCCCCGCCCCGGTGTGCGGATCATTCGAGGGTGAAACTGCCGATCTGTTTTGAAGACGAACCGCGAATGAACACGAATAGACACGAATACCGATGGAGGTCCTTTGCTGCGATGCCGTCACGGAATGAGGCCCACCCGGGAGCGCGGGCGTCTCGCCCGCATGCACCGCCGTCGCGAGCCGCTCAGCAGGTCTACGATGTGGCAGCCGGGAACCCTGGCAGCGGGAACGGGGTAGGCTTGGG
>JAPPFQ010000588.1 GCA_028875135.1 Acidobacteriota bacterium | reverse complement strand
ATGGAGGAGAGGTCGTTGCCGGATTCCTTGTTGGAGAATCCCTGGTAAAGACGCAGCTTTATGACTTGACGGTAGGTCCCTGGCAGGAGATCGATCATTTCCCTGAGCAGAACAAGCAGTTCTCTTTCCTGGGCAAGAACCTCAGGATCCAGGGCCGGGGTTCTCTCGTCTTGGAGAGGTTCCTCGCGGCGGCGGAGCCGTTTACCATGAAAGTCCTTGGCCGTGTTAATGTTTTACAAGTTCCAGATTGTAGTCTCCGCTGCGGCGAACAGAAAGCACCCTCCCGAAACGCAGCGCCTCCCTATTTCCCCTCCCCCCGCCGCAAGTGAAACCAAAGCGCCGCAACCGCCACCAACCCCACCACCGCCAGCCCCCAGGGACCGCCCTTCTTCCACACCATGATCAAACTGCCGCAACCGGCCACAGCGGTCGCCAGGGTCATCAGGCTGTTCCAGGTCCAGCGGCGGGCTCCCCGCGGCATCTCCGAACCCAGCACCTTGCGCTGGTTCATCAGCAGCAGGAAGGTCAGGTAGGCCAGCGGCAGCAGGATAAAGCCGAAGACCGAGGTGGGGATGGCCAGCCAGAAGGCGGCCTTGCTCCAGACAAAGGGTCCCAGGGCCCCGACGGCCGCGGTCAGCGTTGCCAGCCGATAGGTCCAGCCGGTGGCGGGCAGATTGAACATCTCGCAGATCACCAGCCCGGAGGCCAGCATCAGCAGGGTGATGGTCGACAGGGCCATCCCCAGCACCCCCAGACCAAAGACGAGGTTGGCGAAGGACCGGCCGCTCAATGGCTGCAGCGAGTCGGCCAGGTCGAAGGCGTCCCGGGTCACCAGCGTCGCCGCCAGCTTTCTCTCGGCCGGGGAGAAGGACGGGGTTTCCGCCGGCGCCACGGATTGGCCGGCTGCCGCTCGACCGTTCAACAACTGCTGGAACTCCCTCTGCTGAATGGGTGAGGCGGCGGCCATCCGTTGCTCGGCCGTCTCCGGTCCCAGACCCGGCTGCGGCTGGACGTGGAACTGGGTTGCGGCGGCGATGACCACGCAACTGGTGGCAATCACGAAGGGAATCAGCATGCCGCTCCCCAGATCGAAGATCACGAAGCCGCGAAAGGCCTTGCCCCACTTGCGCCTGAGCAGGGTGTAGGGAAAGAGGAAGGTCATGTTGATGCCCACGGCCGTGGCCGCGGCGCTGACCAGCACGTCGGTCTGCTTCTGCACGATGAGGTCGCTCCAGTAGGAACGATGAGCTTCCGCCACGGACTGAAGCAGCGGGAGATACTGTTCCGAGGGAGTGAGCAGCGATTGGGGATTGGGGATGAACCCCTTCCAGAGGGACTGCCAGGGCAATCCCTGGGGAGACAGGCTCAGGGTGATCACGACCGCGATGAAGCAGGCCACGATCAGGGCCACCGCGACCTTGAGAATGACCTCGTACAGCTTGACTCCCATGCGGCCCCGCCCGTAGCTCCAGGTGGCAGCCGTCGAAACCCCCAGGATCAGGAGCACCACCAGGACCTTGCCCGGCCATCCCTCCACCACCCCGGGAAGCAGGTTCTGCTGCACGACCGCCGTCGCCAGGGAGTACTGCGGCATCGACCACACCAGGCTGGCCAGCAGCGAGGCCAGCGCCCAGCCCCACCCCAGCACGGGGTTGACCTGCCGGTTGACGGCCTGAAAGGGGGAAGCGCCGGTGGAGGTGGTGACATACCCGATGGCGCTCAGCATGACGATGCCCAGCACCATGGCCACCGGCTGCAACCAGAGCAGCGAGGTGCCGGCCAGCACGCCCAGGTAGAGGCTGCTGCTCAAGGAGCCCCCGCCCAGGGTCAGGGCGCTCTGCAGCCAGCCCGGCCCCGACAGCTTGAAGTAGGCCATCACCAGCGCAAGCCCGCCTTTCCTTTGGGCCTCCAGGAGGGTCTGCTCTTCCGGGTGTGGGGCAGGCGGGGCGGCGGTATTCATCGCGGGGTCCTCGCAGAAAGGGAATCGGAGGTGGGGGGAAGATCGCTGAACAAGACCCGGAGAATATCGGGGGGCCATTCACCTGTCAAGCCCTCGGCTTCCAGGTCCGAGGGCCCGAACGGCGCCCGGAAGGCGGGGGCCGGCGAGCGCGGCAATCCCGCGACGAACCCGACCGGCTCTCGACTCCCTGAAAACACTTGACAAGCCGCCCCGCCTGAAGGATTTTAGGGGCTCCCGGAAGGCGGTCATCCACCCTCCGGGCCGCCGAAAGCCCGCCTGTCCAGGGTGTTCCCATTCAACGGTCGGCTGACTTTGTCCCGGCCGGCCGCGGTCACAACTCCGACAACAGGTTTCGCCGGAACCGCAATAAAACCATTTCAGAAAGGTAACCCTCCATGCTCCAACGTCCCTTGTCCTTGCATCAGGCCGACCACCCCACCGATCGCAGGACCTTCCTCAAGGCCTGTGGAGCGGCAGCCGGCTCGGTGGTTCTGGCTCCGCTCTCCGGTTGCCAACCGACTCCGCCGCCGCCCGAACCCGCCGGTCGCCCCTCTCACCTGGTGCAGTTCGGCCACACCGACCTCTGGGTCTCCAGGCACTGCCAGGGTACGGCCTTCCGGCGCCATCTCAGCCGCGAGGGCGGAGACGTGGAGGCTCACAAGCTGATCCGGCACTGCATCGACATCGGCATCAACTTCTTCGACTCCGCCGAAGGCTACGGGATGGGAGGATCCGAAACCGCATTGGGGCACGGCGTCGCGGGACGGCGCGGCGAGGTGGTGATCGCCACCAAGGGCTCGCCACACCCCGCCGGCGAGGAGCCCCTGACCTTCACCAGGGAGATCCTGACCCGGAAGTGCGAAGCCAGCCTCAAACGCCTGAACACCGACTACATCGATATCTACCTGCTGCACGCTCCCGACGCGATTACTCCGTCCAGCCAACGTCCGGAGCCGCCCGCCGGCACCGCGACCCTGGAGCACATGGAGATGATCGCCGACACCATGGACAGCCTGGTTCAGGCCGGCAAGATCCGTTACTGGGGAGTTTCCAGCCACCTGGCCAAGCAGGTGGACGAACTGATCGAGATCGGAATGAGGCCGGACAGGTCGGAAAAATCCCGCATTGCCGGCCTGCAGGACTACTACAACATCGTGTCTGGCGCCCGCCGGGACTTCATGACCGAGGAGCTGTTCCCGCTGATTCGCAAGGGCAACCTGGGGCTGATGGCCTTCAGTCCACTGGGCGAAGGCAGGCTGGTGCCGGGTCGAGAGCCCGAGGAGGGATCTCCCCTGACAGGCGTGATCCAGGAACTGGACCGGGTTGCCGAAGAACTGGGCGTCAGTCGACCCCAGGTGTGCGTGGCCTGGGTGCTCTCTCACCCCGAAGTGACCAGCGCCCTCTCCGGAGGAGAAAAGCCCGAGCACGTGGAGGACAACTTCAAGGGCACCACGCTCACCCTCCCCGAAGAGGCCCTCAAGCGGCTAAAGGCCGCCTCCGACACCTACAACGAACTGATGGCGAAAGCGGAGAGCTGAAGGGCAGAGGCTTTTGGCTCCTGCGGGGAACGGCCGAGGGGTCTTGCCAGTCCGGTCTGCGAGCAGTAAGCCGGCGCCGGCCTGATGTCCCCTACCGGGTTTCAGGTCCATCAGGCCGGAACACCAACTCAGGGACGACCACCTCCCAGGAATCGCATCTCAGGCTGTCCCGGTAGTCCGGGTCCGAGGCCTCCCGGCTCCAGCCGACTATGGCCAGCACTGCAGCCGACCGGCAGGACTTCCGGGATGGGGGGCTGAAGCTCTTGGAGAGCCGTCCCACCACCCTCCCCGCGCGGTTCAGCAACTCCCATTGACCCTTTGCGCCAACGCGTACCTTCAGGGGATCTCCCGGTGACAGCGCAGCGATGGCCTGGTGGATCCGGTCACCGGCCCAGCGGCGTCCGGCGAAGCCGAGGTCCACATCTCGAAGGCCGACCCGGACGTATTGGTTTTGGATCGCGGCGGAACTCGGGGGAAGCTCGACAGGCTCGCGGTGTATCACGGAGGGATGGCGGGCCAGCACATCCTGGAGCCCGTGGCGTCGATGGAACCGCGCCAGCATCAAGGTCTGGCGGGCGCGGGTCATGGACACGTAGTAGAGCCGCCGCGGATCGTCCGGGCCCTCGCCGGATCCGATGCGGCCCCAGCCCCCGTCGAGCACGGCTACGTGGTCGAACTCCAGACCCTTGGCCCGGTGGCCGGTCAGCAGCAGAAGCCCGTGCTGGCGGCGGCGGATGTCCCTCCCCCACTCCGCCAGCCATTCGATGAAGTGATCGACCGGCATCTCCCCGCCGCCGGTTTCCAGCTTGTGCTCCCCGATGGCTTGGCGCAGCAGGTCGTGCCAGGGATCGGACGGACGTGTCTCGGCCCAGGTCTCCAGAGTCTTGCTATCGACCAGGCGCGGTTTCCGCCCCCGCAGCCACTCCACCAATGCCCGGGTCTCCCGGAGGCGCCAGAAGCGCGGGATCTCCTCGTTTCCCATCTGCGCCGGAACGCCGTGCGCCTCGCAGAAGGCGCGCACCGGGAGCAGGTATTCCCACTCGCGCGCAATCACGGCGCAACGCTTCCAGTCCCAATCGGTTGAGAGCCCGGAAAGACGTAAGAGCTCGCCCATGACCACCCGCGCCTGAGAGACGGGATCACCTCCGGCAGGCAAGATCTGCACCCGTCCCCGGGAGACGGGATCGAGGTCTTCCCAGGCGCCGCCCGCCGGGTCCCTGGAGCGGGCCCGATTGACCTGGATGGGACGTCCGGCCTTCATCCGCTCTCGCGCCGGCTCGATCACGGCGTTGGCCGCCGCCACGATGTGGCGCGTGGAACGGTAGTTTGCCGTCAGGTAGGTCGGCTTGGGGCCGTAATCCTTCTCGAAACGGCGGATGAATTCCACAGAGGTGCCGTTGAAGGCGTAAATGTTCTGGTCGTCATCGCCCACCGCGAACAGGGTAAGCTTGCCGGCTTCGTCCTCCAGCGTTCGCCCGGCCAGGGCCGAGATCAGCTCATACTGGTCCGATCCGATGTCCTGGTACTCGTCCACCAGGATCCAGCGGAAGCCGGCCAGCAGGCGTTCCCGCCTCTCGTCCGCCTCCTCCACCGGCAGGTCCTTGCCCCGCAGCAAGTCCACCGCACGGCGGATCACCTCCCGGAATACTTCGTCGTCGGGACGCTCCGCCCGTCCCGTGAAGCTGGCTCCGGCCAAACGCATCGCCAGCGCGTGGCAGGTAAGCACGGTGACGCCGCGCGCGTCGTCCTTGATCAACTCCCGAAGGCGCCGCCGGATATCGACCGCCGCGTGACGGTTGTAGGCCAGGGCCAGGATGCCCCGAGGGTTCTCGCGCCGCACCCGTATCAGATAGGCGATCCGATGCACCAGCACTCGCGTCTTGCCCGAGCCCGGGCCCGCCAGCACCAGGACACTGGTCTCCTCGCGGTCGTCGGCGACGATGCGCTGCTGGACGGGGTTCTTCAGGTTCTCGACGATCTTGCGCCATGACTTCAGGGTGGTCTGGCGTCTGATCTCTTTGTCCCGGCCGGGCAGCCAGCGTTCCAGAAACGCCTCTTCCTCCAAGTTGAAATAGTCACTCGCCAGGCGCTGTGCCTCGTTCATGGCGGCCAAGCCGCGGGCCGCATACTCAGCCATCACGTGGATCTGCAGGATCTGTCCGGTGTAGTGGAACGCCAGTGGCTCGAAGTCGGCCTTGGCGAAACCGCGGCGCTCTCCCTGTTGCAGGCGGATGGTCATGGCCGCACGGAATACCGCCAAGCCCTTGTTGAGCTGGATCACCTCCTGCTCGTGCAGCCACATCAGCGCCCGCTCCAAGAGCTTGTCCGGACGCCGAACCTGGCTCCTCAAAACCAAGTCGGACTCAATGGCCCGTGTCAGTTTGCCGAGCGTGGTCTCAGCCAGCAGGTCGGTGCCGCGGCTTCCCGGCGGCAGACGGGAAAGCAGATGGTCCAGCAACCGGACAGCCGCCTGCCGCCGGATCGTGGCGGTCTCTTCGAGCTTGGGCCACTCCCGCCGTAGCGTGACCCCTACAGTCTCCGCGTCCCGTTTCCGCACGGCAAGGCTGCCGGCGGCCCCGTCCTCGCCCCGTCCGTCGTAGGCGATGCCGCGGACGATGCGCCAGAGCCGTTCCGGCAGGGGATTGGTCAATCCCTGGTCCCGCAGGACCTGGGAGGCCATGCGCAGATGCAGGGAGGAGGACTCTCCCTTGCCCAGGTCAGGCGCCGCCTCGCGCAGGTGCGAGATCAGGGCCGTCTCCAGCTCCGCCGCTTCCTGCAGGCGCCTGCGGGATGCCCGCTCCACGCCGGCGTGAACGAAGGCGGTCAGAACGGTGTCGTTGCTGGCGATGCCCAGTCGCTCCAGGTCGTACAAGGCGGCACGCACGCCCTCGGGACCCAGGCCGGAACTTTCCATCAGATAATCGGTGGTAATGCCCTCGTCCGGGTCGGCCTCGATCAACACCTGGGCAATGCGCAACAACCGGCGGCGGTCGTCTCCGCTGACCCCTGCTCTTTCAAGCCGCTTGGCGGCCTCCTCAACCGAGTTCACCCGCAGCGAGGATGGAAACACCTGGACGGCATTTTCTTCCCGCGTCAGCAGCTCCGACTCTTCCAGCCAGGCAACGGCGGTGCGCACCCGGGTGTCGTCGGTGGCGGAGTCCCGCTCGAACGCCTGTTCCTCGTCCTCGCCCAGGATCTCGCCCGGGGTGGCCACCACCTCGCCGCCCAATCGCTTCCTGCGGTCCAGGTTGCGCAATGCCCTGAGGATGCCGTGGATCTCGCGCCGGGTCAGCCGCGAGCGGGCCGACATCCCGAACTGGCGCTCCGCGTCTTCCGGCTCGTACAGCAGCACGCAACGCGCCGAATCACGGTCACGCCCGGCGCGACCGGCCTCCTGGAGATAGTTCTCCAGCGACCCCGGGATGTCACCGTGAATGACCAGCCGCACGTCCGGTTTGTCTATCCCCATGCCGAAGGCATTGGTCGCCGCAATGGCGCGCAGATCGCCGTCTATGAAGCGCCGCTGCACCTCCTTCTTGCTTTCCGGCCGCAGACCCGCGTGAAAATAGTCCGCCTCGACCTCCTTAACCTGCAGGTATTCGGCCACTTCCTCGCTCTGCCGCCGGGTCGCGCAGTAGACGATTGCGCCACCGGGTCTGTCAGGCGGCAGATAGGACGTCAGGACCTGGTGAATGTCGCTGAACTTCTTGTCTCCCGAGGTCGGAATCACCTCGAAGGTGAGGTTGGGCCTGTCGGCCCCGCCATCGAAGATCGTCAGCTCTATCCCGAGCTTGTCCCGAAAGTGGCCGGCGATGTCCGCGGTCACATCGGGCTTGGCGGTGGCGGTCAGGCACAACAAGGGCGGCACCGGCCCTGTGCCTGCCCTTTCCCGGATGAAGCGACCCACATAGCGGTAATCGGGGCGAAAGTCATGGCCCCAGCGCGACAGGCAGTGGGCCTCGTCCAGCACCCAGCCGCCGATCTCTCGCTGGTCGAGCACCCGGCGCAAGGAACGGGAGCGGAGCTGCTCCGGAGAGATGAGGAGGATACCCGCATCCCCCAGGCGAACCCTATCCAGGGCATCGGCCCGTTCGGGCATGGACAGGAGTCCGTTGACGGTCACGCAGGAGCCGATCTCCTGCGCCTCCAGTCCCGCCACCTGGTCCGCCATCAGCGCCACCAGAGGCGAGATCACCACGGTCAGGGCGCCGGTGTTGTGGTAGCGGGACAGGGCCGGGGCCTGGTAGCAGACGGACTTGCCGGCGCCGGTCGGCAGAATGCCCAGCACGTGCTTGCCCGCCATCGCCTCCTCCACGATGGCCTGCTGCAGGGGGCGCCCGTTTTCGTCCGCCGGTTCGGACCGAAAGTCATCGAAGCCGAACCAGCGCTTGAGCGCCTTGCGGGCGTCGTGCCGTTCCCGGCACCAATCGCAAGCGGAATCGGTGCAGGCCGTATCCCTGAGCCGGCGCACCAGGCTGCCTGCTTCGGGGAATTGATGGCGCACCCAGGGCGGCATGACCGAGTTTCCTCCAGCGACCGACAGCCATGCCAGCGTGTATGCAAGCGCCCAACCGTAAACTCTCGCCCTGCTCAGCACCTCCCACCCTTGAGTCACGCAGGCCATGCCCAAGAGTTGCTGGGAAATTGCCGCCCGGGCCTCGCTGTCCGAGGGTCTTCCAGCATCGCGGAGCGCCGAGAAGAAATCGTCCAGACCGCGGTCCAGGACGCCGGACTCCGGGGTGGTCAACCAGTGCCAGGCCGCGAGCAGATCCGGGGGCGTCTCCTTCAGGGCTGCCTGCTCGTCCCTGAAGACCGCCAAGGCAATCCGGGAGTCCAGCTCCGGGTTGTTCACGCGCTCGCGCTTGAGCCCCCCGTCCTGGTAGTGCTTGATGAGGCCATGATAGGGATTGCGTGGGAAGGCCAGGGGGCTGAGACGCAAGGTGTCCACGGCGGGTAGCTTGAGCAGTCGCAGGCCGGGCCGTGCCGCCGCCAGGTGAGGCAGGTCGAAGTCGATCAGATTGTGGCCCAGAAGGAAGTCCGCTCCGTCGGCGAAATCGTCGAGCTTCGCCAACTCCGATGCCGAACCGCCGCCGGAATATCCTTGCTGAGTATCCCCCCGCACCGCGCCGAAGGCACGGATACGGCTGTTTTTCCTGCTAATCTCCAGATCGAGGGAAAGGCAGCGTGGCCGGAAGGTCCCGGGAATTCTGTCTTGGTCACCCAAATCGTTAGCCCGTCTTCAAGGAAAGGACCGGTAATTTTTCGGGATTCTACCCTAAATTGCTATAAAACCATCCGTAAGTTGTTGATTCCCGGTAGGAGGCCGGAGGCACCGGCGGGGACGAAGCGTTGGCGGCAATAAGGATGCGGGCGGGACGCCCGCGCTCCCGGGTGGGCATCACCTCATGACGGCAGTGTGGTACATGGGTCCGTGCCGGGCCTTGACCTTTTGGACGGATTCCCAAAATATATAGGCATGCGACAGCTATTCCATTATTTGCCATTGTTTCTGATTCTTGTGATTACCGCGCCGGCGGTTGGCGCATCGGCCGACAGTGAGGCGCCGACTTGCGCGGACAGCGCTGTCGTCGCCAGCGCGGTGCGTACTGAGGAAGACATTCGAGTGTTCGTTCAGTGCGCCTACGAGTACGCCCAACGGGAGGGTCTGGAGGAGGCACGCAGGGCTTTCAACCAGGACGCGCGTTGGAAAAGCGGCTCCATCTATGTCTTCATATCCGAAGTGACGCCATCGAGCGATCAGGCCCGTCTATTCATCTTTCCCCCGGCTCCGGAGAGGGAGGGATCTTCGCTTGGGCTGTTGCTCGACGTCTTCGGTAACGACTACTACAAGGAGCAACACCGGATCGTGAGCCAATTCGGGGAGGGCTGGCTCTACTATTCGTTTCTCAACCCGGCCACGGGAAGGGACGAGCCGAAGGCCGCATACATCAAGGGCATCGACTGGCACGGGACTCCGGCCGCAATCGGCGCGGGGATCTACCGCCGCGACCTTCCGGGAACGTGCGAAAGGGAGGAGGTCAACGCCGCCATGCTCGACGCCGACCCTTCCCGGGCAAGGTTGCAGGAGTTTGTCCGCTGCGCCGCCATGGATCTGGAATCGAGGGGATACTTCGCCACCTTCGGCCTGTCGTTCGATCCCCGTTGGAGAAGCGGCTCGGTCTACCTGTTCGGACTGGATACCTACGGCAACGCGCTCTTCACCGGCGATCCCTACAGTCACCCCTTCGGCCCCGGCATATCCGAACTGGACCCGAGCTTTGTCGGAACTTTCGGCGGCCGGGACGTCCTGAGCGTCAGCAATGCCTTCGGTGAAACCTTCCTCTACTACACGACGCGCAATCCCTTGACCGGACTGCAGGCGCGCAAGGTGACTCTCGTCAAGAGGGTCATGGTCTTCGGAGTGCCTGTCCTGCTTGCCGCCGGATACTATCCGGAAGACCTGGATCACGAAGAAAACGGCGGTTCCGATTCTCCACCCGGTGACGGCCAGGGTGCGGGCCAGGGGGGCACCGCCACACTCCTCTACTGGCAGGCGCCCACCATTCTCAACCCCTACCTGTCCCGAGGCACCAAGGATGCCGAAGCGGCATCGCTGGTCATCGAGCCCCTGGCCGAGTACACCCCGGACGGGGAGATCGTGCCCGTTCTGGCCACGCGGGTTCCGACCACCGGGAACGGCGGGTTCTCCGCCGACCGGACCACCATCACCTGGACACTCCGGGAGGATGCGCTCTGGTCCGACGGCACCCCCGTGACCGCCGACGACGTCGTCTTTACCTGGCGCTACTGCACCGCTCCGGGAGGTGGCTGCGCCCGGGCCCGGGCCTTCGAGAATGTTGCCTCTGTCGACGCCGTCGACGAGCGAACCGTCACCATCACCTTCGTTGAACCGACGTCATTCCCCTATGACCCCTTTGTGTCCAGCGTGAGCCCGGTCCTGCAAGCCACCCAGTTCGCCGACTGCCTGGGCGAGGCGGCGGCCGGCTGCACCGGCGAGAACCTGGGACCTATCGGCACGGGGCCTTATCTCGTGTCGGACTTCGGCGCGGACGGCACTATTCTCTACGAGTTCAATCCCCGCTACCGGGGCGTCGAGTCGGGTCTTCCCTATTTCGGTGAAGTGATCCTGAAAGGCGGCGGGACGGCCGAGGCCGCGGCACGATCCGTTCTCGAGCTCAACCAGGCCGACTATGCCTGGAACCTCCAGGTTGAACCCGAAGTCCTGGCTTCGATCTCCGAGGGCGACGGTGGAACCATCGTCTCGGCTTTCAGTACGACGGTCGAGCGCCTGGTGATGAACCAGACCAATCCGGACCCCGGCCTGGGCGATCTTCGTTCGGAGTACGCCGACGGCGCCAACCCGCACCCGTTCCTGACCGATCCGGTAGTCGGGCGGGCCCTCTCACTGGCAATCGACCGCGACGCCCTGGTCAGGTCCGGTTACGGCGAGCAGGCCGGACGCTCGACCTGCAACGTCTGGCCTGCTCCGTCCGCCCAGGCATCCACCAACAACGACGAATGCCTGGTTCAGAACATGGATCTGGCCAAGAAGATTCTGGACGATGCCGGGATCGTGGATTCCGATGGCGACGGCGTGCGGGAGCGGGAAGGCGTTCCCCTCAGTATCCTCTTCCAGACTTCGACCAATTCGGTGCGCCAGGGGTCCCAGGAGCTGATCAAGGACTGGTGGACCGAACTCGGCGTCGAGACCCGGCTGAAGCACGTCAATCCCGGCGTGTTCTTCGGTGGTGACATCACCAGCCCGGACACCGTGGGCAAGTTCTACGCCGACGTTCAGATGTACGCCAACAGCGGAATCAGCCCGGACCCGGAGAGCTACCTGGGCTCCTGGGTCACCACCGAGATCGCCCGGACGGCCAACTCCTATCGCGGTTCAAACGTTCCGCGCTTCCAGTCCGACGAATACGATCGGCTCTTCGCCGAGCTCCAGAACACGATCGACGCGGAGCGGCGCAACCGGATCACGATTGCGCTCAACGACCTGCTGGTCGGCAGCTACGCAATCGTCCCCCTGGTTCACCGGGGATCGGTATCGGCTCACTCCAATGAGATCGAGGGTGTCCGGATGAACGCCTGGGATTCGGAGCTGTGGAACTTCGAGACCTGGAAGCGACGCGAGTAGATCAACCCAATCTCAAGGCGACAGGCTGAAGGTGAAGAGGTTGCTGCCGACGGCCACGGCCACGATCTGCTTGCCGTCCAGCATGTAGGTGATGGGGTGGGTGGTGATGGGCGACCCGGTCTGGAAACGCCACAGGCTCTTGCCGGTGTGGGCGTCCAGCGCGGTGAGATAGCCCTCCATGTCGCCCACGAAGACCAGCCCTCCCGCGGTGGAGAGCGTCCCCGCCCAGGTCGGCGTGTGGAACTTGAACTCCCACTTGACTTCGCCGGTGGTGGGCACCAGCGCCTTGACCACGCCCCAGGTGTCTTCGTCGGGCTTGACCCGAGGAAAGCTCCCCAGCCAGAAGTGGCCCGGCTCCAGCTCCTGCTCGCTGCTGAAGTAGTCGGTGCACTCCTCTCGAACCACCACGTACAGCAGACCGGCGTCGGGATTGTAGGAAGGCGCCATCCAGTTGGACCCTCCGCCCATTCCCGGGCACTGGCGGTTGCCCTCCGGGGTGGGGGCGGTGTTGGGCAGCACCATGGGACGTCCGTTGGCATCGATTCCGGAGGCCCAGGTGACCCGGGCCACCGCGTTGGCGTGGAGGAACTCTCCGGTTTCCCTGTCCAGGACGTAGTAGAAACCGTTGCGATTGGACTGGACCAGCAGCTTTCTGGGCTTGCCGTCCATTTCGAGGTCCAGGAGCACCGGAACCTCGTTGGCGTCCCAGTCGTGGACGTCGTGGGGCGTGAACTGGAAGTACCACTTCATCTTGCCGGTGTCGGGGTCCAGCGCCACCACCGAGGCCGAGTAGAGATTGTCTCCCAGGCGGGTCTCCCCGTTGAGATCGGGGGCCGGGTTGCCGGTGCACCAGTAGAGCAGGTCCAGCTCGGGGTCGTAGGTTCCCGTCATCCAGGTCGGCGCTCCGCCGGTCTTCCAGGAATCTCCCAACCAGGTTTCCGAACCCGGCTCTCCGGCCGCCGGAATGGTCCAGAACCGCCACAGCCGCTTTCCGGTATCGGGGTCGTAGGCATCCACGAAGCAGCGGACGCCGTACTCGCCGCCCCCGGTTCCGATGATCACCTTGTCCTTGACGATGAGGGGAGCCCCGGTGGAGCTGTAGCCGATTCGGTAGTCGGCCCGCTCGATGTCCCAGAGCACGT
>JAPPFQ010000647.1 GCA_028875135.1 Acidobacteriota bacterium | reverse complement strand
GGCGACGCCCGGCCCCGCCCAACTGTTCCGGGCCTTTCAGGACGTGAGGGGCGATTCCAGGCAGCTCTTCCGCGACCTGCAGCAAGTGAACCGCTTTGCCCCGGCCCAGCGGAAAAAGCTCATCGACAGCCTGGCCGCATTGGACAGGAGCCTGTCCGGGAGGCGGGACTGAGCGACCCACCGGCCGCGCCTGCCTCCCCCCCCGGCACCATCAGATCTTTCGTATCTCCTGCTGGATGGGGTCCCCGGTGACCAGCAGTTCCTCCTCACCCAGGTAGACGTTCAACTCGCTGCGGATGCCGAAATCCGGCAAGTAGATTCCCGGCTCTATGGAGAAGCAGGTGCGCGGAATCAGGAGGCGTTCGTCCCTGGTCTCCAATCCATCCATGTTGGCTCCGTTGCCGTGATCCGACTCCCCGATGCTGTGGCCGGTCCGGTGGATGAAATACTGGCCGAACCCGGCCCGGGAGATCACCTGGCGAGCCACGCCGTCCACCTCCCATCCCCGTACGGCTGTCCGGCTCCCGGTCTTGGAGCGAACGAACTCCAGGGTGCGATCGCGCGCCTCCTTGACCACGTCCCAGACCCGGACGATTTCTGCGGGGATCGACTCTCCCAGGAAGGCGACCCAGGTGTAGTCGGCGTAGACGGCATGTGGCTGGGAGAGCTTGGCCCAGAAATCGATCAGCAGCAGGTCGCCCGGCCGGATGGGAGCCGAGCCTTCCGGGGAGGGCTCATAGTGGGGGTTCCCGCTGTTCCGGTTGACGGCCACAATGGGAGGAGAAGAGGATTCCAGGCCCCGGTCCCGATATCGTTGGCACATGCTCTGCTGCAACTCGTACTCGGTGAGATGGATCCGGTTCCCGGTGGCCTCCCGCACCTGATCGAAGGTCTCGAACAGCACGTCCATCAGTAGACGGCTGGCCTGCAGGTGGGTCTGGAGTTGCTCCCGGCTCCAACGCGCCTCGAAGTATTGAACCAGGTCGGCCGAGGAAACCACTGTCTTGCCCAGACTGCGCACCAGCTCCAGCGTGCCCCCATCCACCCTGGAAACATAGGGGATGTAGCATTGGGGGGAATACTCCATGGCCACACGACTGCTTCCCCGAAGCAGGCGCTCCAGACCCGCCTGCATTTCCTCCCAACTGCTGAAGAGAACCGAGGGCGCCGGCAGTTGCTCGAACCCCTGGCGCTCGATGCTGTGACAAAGGAGGGTCATGGGGCCGTGGGCGGGGATCCAACAGAACCAGCGCCGGGTCAGCATGGCGTCCTGCAGGCCGAGCAGCTTGCGGGCAATCGGATTGAGGCCCTGAAAGTCGTAGAGCAGCCATCCATCCAGCTTCATGGCTTTCAATTGTGCCTGAACTTCCTGGAGATCCATGGTCATGGCGTCATCTGCTCCTTGATCGGAGGCGGTCCGCGAGGGGGTCGCCCGCCCTTTCCGTCCGTCCTTCCCCCAACGGCAATTGGCTTGACAAACCGGAAGGCCCAAGACTATCGTTCAGCCGCTCGCCCATAGGCCCGGGGACCGGGGCTACCGGTCCTCTTCATGGCTGAAGTGAAATTATATGACGAGTTTGTGGTTAACCCGCAGCATTGGATTGCGGCGATTGCAATGAGACTATCGAGGGAGTAGGCAATCATGGCAGAAAGGGAAAGAATGCTGTTCACCAGTGAGGCCGTTTCGGAAGGACATCCCGACAAGGTTGCGGACCAGGTGTCCGACGCTATCGTGGATGCCTACATCGCCGGCGACCCCGCGTCCCGGGTCGCGTGCGAGACGCTGGTGACCACCGACTATTGCCTGGTTGCGGGGGAAGTGACCTCCAAGGCCAAGGACAGTGTCGATGTCGAGCAGGTGGTCAGGGACACGATTCGGGAGATCGGCTACGTGGAAGGCGGCATCGGTTTCGACTATCGGAGTTGCCGGGTAGACGTCAGGATCGATCCCCAGTCGGAGGATATCTCTCAGGGAGTCACCGAAGGGAAGGGGCTCTTCAAGGAGCAGGGAGCCGGGGACCAGGGCATGATGTTCGGCTACGCCTGTGACGAGACCCCGGAACTGATGCCCACGCCTATCGTTCTGGCGCAGAAGCTGGTGGAAGAGTTGGCGAAGCTGCGCAAGGCAGGCGCCCTGGACTATGTCCGACCCGACAGCAAGAGCCAGGTGACGGTGGAATACGCGGACGGCAAGCCGGTGCGCATCGACTCGCTGGTCATCTCGACCCAGCACCACGAAAGCGTCTCTCACCGGCAGATCCACGAAGATGTCCTGGAACAGGTCGTCCGCCCCGTCGTCCCGGCCGGCCTGCTGGACGATCGGACCCGCTACTATGTCAATCCCACGGGCAAGTTTGTCCGCGGGGGCCCGCAGGGAGATACGGGCCTGACCGGGCGCAAGATCATCGTGGACACCTACGGGGGCTGGGCTCGGCATGGCGGCGGAGCTTTCTCGGGGAAGGACCCGTCCAAGGTGGACCGAAGCGCCGCCTATGCGGCCCGCTATGTGGCCAAGAACATCGTGGCGGCCGGCCTGGCGGAGAAATGCGAGGTTCAGTTGGCTTATGCCATTGGCGTGGCGCAGCCGGTTTCGATTCTGGTCGACACCTTCGGCACCGGCAAGCTGAGTGGCGAGGAACTGGTGACGGTGGTTCGAGAGGCCTTCGATCTTCGTCCCAAGGGGATCATCGACGCGCTCTCTCTCAAGCGACCCATCTTCAGGGCCACGGCCGCCTACGGCCACTTCGGGAGGCCTGCCGGCGCGGACGGATCCTTCAGTTGGGAAAAGACCGATCGCGCCGAGGCCCTGGGAAGGCTCGCCCGGGCGGCGGCATCCAGCTCGGGCTGAGAGCCCCCCCCGGGAGCGCGGGCGTCCCGCCCGCCCCCGTCCGGGCGCAGCCCGGCCCCACTCCCCCGGCCCGATCGACCCGAAACGTCGCTTCAGCTCTCCTTCCGCCCGGCTGGCCTCTCAAGAATCCGCCCGGTGTGCTCCGCTTGCTGCGCACCCGCTTTTCGTCCTGTCCAATAGGCTCTATGGGAGCGTTGCTTCACTCTCCTATGATCCGCCCGACAGGGCCGGGGGGCAACGGTGTCCGAAAACTATTGAGGGGTGTTCTCCATTCCAGGAACACCGGCTTGGTCAATCTATAAAGCCGGATCCGCAAACTCGCGTAGTGAAAGCATCGGAGTGATCGTCGTAAAGGGGCCATCGGGATTAAATCGAAACCCGACTATTGCGACCCCTCCCAAGCCTCCGACGGGGCGGTCGTTGATCACCACCACCATCATCCCAACCTTGCCGACAAGCTCCGGATACTGTTGGGTGAGAGAAAGGGCGGTGTGGTGGCCCGGGGGCAGGTTGAGGACACGACTGGACAGCAGGGTGCCACCCTCACCATGGAAATCAAGACGTAGCTCCCCCCAGGCATCATAATTTTGGGAATCGTTATAGAAGGCCACTCCGGACAAGTAGCCATTGCGGTGATCGAAGGGGAAATAGGCTTTGTCTTCGAACTCGGGGCCGAACGGCACGGAGGCCTCGTAGGTGGGGATGTCGGGTAGCTTTCGTCGGAAAATGGCAGTCGCGCCTATTCTGTGCTCCAGGAAATCCTCTGGTTCCAAAATTACGTATCCTTGGGTGACGGGGCCGGATCCCCCAACAGTCCGCAACCGCGTGGATGCGTAGGGATTCAGCGTGAATTTGACCGAAGATACTCTGCCGAGCCCTTCGATTCTTACATCCTGTTCTTGGCCTCTGCTGTCGAAGAAGCGGAGTTCCGCTGGCATGCGAATGCCTCCCATGTTCATGAAACGGAAAAACCGGCCAACAGGAACACCGGCGCTACAACTCCGATTAGTTTCAAGAACCAGGTCATTGTCGACCTCCAATTGTGAGTAGCGGATAGTCTTGTGTAATGAGGCAGCTTCCCGCCAAAGTCGTCTGAAGTCCCAATGTGCCTCCAACCGGGATGGCTAAGCCAACGATGCACGACGCCAATTTTCTTTTGGATTCCTGCAACCCCAATAGGTTGTCCTCCCAATGGGTGTCGGGCTAGTCGCTCCCCCGACACAGCACGAGCAGAACGGATCAATTCCCTGATCTGCTCTGTGGACTGGGGCTCGATTCTCGCGCCTCTACCCCTAAAAACATTCGAAACGGGGATTTATTACAATTTTTTTTGTTCCCGCACGTTTCGCCCGGCAAGACGGAGCCCGGCCAAACATGCACCTGACTCTCAAAGAGCTCACTCCCCCGGTGAGACCGGTGCGCCCGCCGGTCCGTCCGACCCACCTGTGTTAAGATGCCGGCGTTATCGTCCGCAATCCCGGATTGGCAGTTCCGAACCCGCAGGCACCGCCCCAAGCTGCCTGGAGGACGCAGACTCCATGAATCCCCTGGAGACCGAACCCTCCCCTGCCGACTCGAGGAAGCCGGATCAGACGGATCTGGAGGAGAAGATCCTCCGGGTTGTTCGCGATCTCCTGGTTGAACTGGGGTCTCACCGGGCCCTGCGACGCCTCTCGCCGAGCGCTTCACTGGAGCGAGAGCTGGGACTGGCCAGCCTGGAACGGGTGGAGCTGCTGCTGCGTCTGGAAAGAAAACTCTCGCTCAAGTTGCCGGAGCACCTCCTGTCCCGGGCCGAAGGAGTCAGCGATCTGGTCCGAGCCGTGATGACGGCCAAGTCTCAGGCCGGCCCTTCGGAATCGTCCGCCCCGGAGACGGACAGAATCGACCCCCTTCTGCTTCAACAGACCGGAAAGCCCGCGTCGCGGCCGGGCGGAGTGGATGCCTGGAACCGGGAGGGCGGCTGGCCCGCCACCCTCGATGAGGCGCTCTTCCATTTTGCTCGGCGCGACCCGAAGCGGGTCCACATTCAGTTGCGGCTGGAGAGTGGGGAGATGCGCCCGATCACCTATTCCGGCCTGCTTTCGGAGAGTTCGGCGGTGGCGGCGGCGTTGCGGCAACGGGCGGGTTTGCAGCCCGGGGACCGGATTGCGCTCATGCTCCCCACCGCCCCCGAGTTCTTCCCGGCCTTCTTCGGCGCCGTTCTGGCCGGCGCCGTTCCGGTTCCCCTCTATCCCCCCTGGCGGCCTGACCGCATCGAGGAGTACGCCCGGCGTCAGGCCGGGATCATCGCCGATTCCGGGGCACGAGTGCTGGTGACCTTTCAGGAGGTTGACCGCCTGGCGCGGCTATTGGGCAGCCAGGTGCCCGGATTGGAAAGCGTGGTGACTCTGGACAGCCTGGGCAAGGCCTCCGGCACCGTTGTCCGGCGCCTGCCCGGGGATGTCGCCTTCATTCAGTACACCTCGGGGAGCACCGGCGACCCCAAGGGGGTGGTGCTGACCCATTCCAACCTCATTGCCAATATCCGGGCCATCGCGGAGGCGCTCAAGATCGACTCGCGGGATGTGGGGGTGAGTTGGCTCCCCCTTTACCATGACATGGGCCTGATCGGAGCCTGGCTTTCCTGCCTCTATCTGGGGGTTCCCGTCGTGATCCTGTCACCCCAGGCTTTCCTGACCCGACCGGAGCGGTGGCTGTGGGCCATACACCGTTATCGGGCCACCCTCTCGGCCGCACCCAACTTCGCCTACGAACTCTGTATGCGGCGGGTCGACGATCGGAACCTGGAAGGACTGGATCTCTCCTGCTTGCGGGCCACCCTGAACGGAGCCGAGCCGGTTCAACCCGGGACCCTGGACGGGTTTTCACGGCGTTTCCAACCCTATGGCTTGCGCGCCGACGCCCTGATGCCGGTATACGGCCTGGCCGAGTCTTCGCTGGCGGTGACCATCCCGCCCCTGAGCCGAAGGCCTCTCATCGACCCCATCGACAGGGGCGCTCTTGAAGGGTCCGGCCGAGCCGAGCCCGCGTCGGGTCAATCCGTGAACCCGCTGACCTTCGTTTCCGCCGGCCGGCCGCTGGCCGGTCACCAGGTCAGAATTGTCAGTGGTGCCGGCAGCCCCCTTCCGGACCGGGTCCAGGGGCACATCCAGTGTCGGGGCCCCTCCGTCATGCAGGGTTACTTCGGAAGAGCCGAGGCGACCGCCGAGGTCTTGCAGGACGGCTGGCTGAAGACGGGCGACCTGGGCTACCTGGCGGATGGAGAGCTCTTTGTCACCGGGCGGGTCAAGGACATCATCATCCAGGGGGGGCGAAACCTCTACCCCCAGGAACTGGAGCATATCGCGGGGGATGTCGAGGGCGTTCGGCGAGGCTGTGTGGCTGCGTTCGGGGTCAGCGGAAGACACTTGGCGGGGGAGCGCCTGGTCCTGGTGGCCGAAACGCGTCGAACCGAACCCGAGGAGAAGGAGACGCTGGCTGCAGCCATCAGGGAAAAGATGGACTCTCAATTGGGAATCCCTCTGGACGAGGTTGTGCTGGCGCCCCCCCAAAGCGTCCCCAAGACCTCCAGCGGCAAGATCCGCAGGGACGCCTGTCGCCGCCTCTACCTGCAAGGCAAGCTCCACTCCCCGAGATCGGCGGTCTGGGTGCAAGTGGCGCGGCTGGCTCTCCGGAGCCTGGGGCAGCGGACCCTCCGGCTGATCGGTACGGTGGGCGCTCGCCTCTACGGCATTTACGTGTGGATGGTGCTGGTTGCGGTCGGCCTGCCCTGCTGGGTGTTGCTGCTGCTGACCCCGCCCCGCGCCGGACCTCGGGCCGGCCCGGCCCTGCTTCGATCGGTCGCGCGGATCACCCTCCGACTGGCGGGGCTGCGGCCGGTGGTGGCCGGACTGGAGCACCTGCCCGCGGTTCATCCCTCCGGCCAGTCGCGCTTCCTGATCGTTTCCAACCACGCCAGCTACCTGGACATCCTGGTGTTGATGGCGGTCCTGCCCTTCGACTTTTCCTTTGTGGCCAAGCGGGAGGCCGCCTCCTGGCCCTTCGTGAGCACCTTTATTCGCCGGTCCGGCTACCTCACCGTCGACCGCGAGAACGCGCCCGAGGCCGTCGAGGACAGCCGCCGCATCGAGGAGCGGTTGCTGGGCGGGACCCCGGTCCATGTGTTCCCGGAGGGCACCTTCACCCATGCCAGCGGACTGCGGCCGTTTCAGATGGGAGCCTTCAAGTTGGCGGCCGATACCGGATCCCCGTTGCTGCCGGTCACGCTGCGCGGGACGCGGCAGGTGCTTCGCGACGGCCGGCTGCTGCCCCGTCCGGCCCCGCTCCGGGTGGTCATCAGTCCAGCCATCCGGCCAGGTGGAAAAGGGTGGTCGGAGATGATCCGCTTGAGGGATGCGGCTTACGTGGAGGTCTTGAAACACTGCGGTGAAGGCCCCCTGGACCTGGTGCTGGCGGGGCCGCCCAGGGCCGGCGCCGAGTGAGACCGGCATGAGGTCCGGGCGCTGACACCACCCGAACTGCCCACCGCCAAGGGATTGGGCAGCCTGGGCCGGCAAAACGCATGATTCCCCTGAAAGACATCAACCGTACCCGGACCTTCCCGGCGATCACGCTGTTTCTGATAACCGTCAATGCGGCCGTCTTCGTCTACCAGTTGTCCCTGGGCACCGGGCCCGTGCTGACGAGGTTCTTCTACCAGTTCGGACTGGTTCCAAGCGCGCTGCTGAGCTTCGGCTATTGGCAGGAAGCCGGAATCCTGCTGGGGCTGGTTCCCCTCTTTACGTCCATGTTCCTGCATGGCGGGTGGATGCATTTCCTGGGGAATATGCTCTACCTTTGGGTGTTCGGCGACAACGTGGAGGACTGGCTGGGGTCGTTGCGGTTCCTGCTTTTCTACCTGGTTTGCGGCCTGCTGGCGGCGCTGTTGCAGATGGCCGTTCATCCCGGCTCACCCATACCCATGATCGGCGCCAGCGGCGCCATCTCCGGGGTGTTGGCGGCCTACCTGGTGCTGTTCCCGAGAGCCCGGGTTCTCACCTTCGTACCCATCCTGTTCTTCTTCTATCTGATTCGGCTGCCGGCCCTGATCTTCCTGGGACTGTGGTTTCTGCTGCAGTTCTTCAACGGCGCCGTTTCCCTGACGGCGGGGGATCTCTCCATGGGAGGCACGGCCTGGTGGGCTCATATCGGCGGCTTTGTCGCCGGCCTGGTCCTGATCCTGAAACGTCGCAAGTCGCGGCGACGACAGTTCGTCTACTACTGAAATGCCGACCGACGACCCTCTGATCCTCACCATTGACGCTGGGAGCTCCTCGGTTCGGGCCACCATCCACGATGGTTGCGGCCGGCCGGTGGACGGCCTGGAGGCCCGAAGACCCTACCAGTTCGCCACCACTTCGGATGGCGGCGTGGAAGTGGGCGCCGATGCCCTGTTCAAGCTGGTGGTGGAGGTGATCGACGAGATTCTGCTGCGATGCGGCCGCCGGCGCCGGGGGATCGCGGCCGTTGCCATGTCGACGTTCTGGCACAACCTGGTGGGGGTGGATGCCGAGGGTCGGGCGCTGACCCCGGTCTACTCCTGGGCCGATACGCGCAGCGCCGCCGCCGCCGAGGAACTTCGCAGCCTGGTGGACGAAAGCCGGTACCACGCCCGCACGGGCTGCCCGCTCCATCCCAGCTACCTGCCGGCCAAGCTGTTGTGGCTGTATCAGTCCCGTCCGGAGTTGTTCCGCGGGACTCCCCGGTGGATGTCGCTGGGGGAATATGCCTATTTGAAACTCTTTGGCGTCAACCGCTGCAGCTTCTCCATGGCATCGGGGACGGGACTGCTGGATCAGGACCGACTGGAGTGGGACGAGGGGATCCTGCAGGTGTTGCCTCTGGAGCGAAACCAGTTGTCCCCCCTCATCGACCTGGACGCTCCGCTGTCGGGCCTAGGCCCGACCTTCGCCGGCCGCTGGCCCGACTTGAGTCGAATTCCCTGGGTGGCCGCCGTTGGAGACGGAGCCTGCAGCAACGTGGGCAGCGGCTGTTGCACGCCCGAACGTTGGGCTCTGATGGTGGGCACTTCAGGCGCCATGAGAGTCATGGGCAAGACGGAACAGCCCTCGGTCCCACGGGGGCTGTGGTGCTATCGGGCCAACCGAGGCCGCTTCGTCATGGGAGGCTCTCTCAGCAACGGGGGCCTCCTGTTCGAATGGATGACCGAGACGCTTCGGCTGGAGCGGGACCCCGAGGCCCTCGAGCGCGGACTGGCGGAGATGGCCCCGGATTCCCATGGGCTGACCCTCCTGCCCTTCCTGGCCGGGGAGCGCAGCCCGGGCTGGCAATCCAAGGCCCGGGCGGCCGTGACGGGCCTGAGCCTGCACACCCGCCCCATCGAGATCCTGCGGGCTTCGCTGGAATCGGTGGCCTACCGGTTTGCCAAGATCGCACGGCTGCTGGAGCCCGTGGTCCCGGAGGATCGAGAGATCGTGGCTTCCGGCGGCGCACTCCTGCGATCGCCCGTCTGGCTGCAGATCATGGCGGACGTGTTGGGACAGCCGGTGGTGGCTTCGGCGGTGAAGGAGGCCTCCAGCCGGGGCGCAGCCTTGCTGGCCCTGGAAGCCCTGGGTTTTCTCGACCGCATCGAAGCGGTGGAGACCCCTCTGGGGGCACGCTTCGATCCTTGCCCGGAACGGCACCAAAGATACCGCAAGGCGCTGGAAAGGCACGACCGGCTCTACCACCTGCTTCTGCCGTAGCCCGCCTGTCTTTTCGGATGGCGCGGCCATGGCGCAGGGATTTTGATTGTGTCGGCCGGGGCGCGGAGACTAAAGTTTGGTGCCGATGGACTTGAAGGACGCGGAATCCCGACACTCATTCAGGGAGGTTTCGATGGACAGTCGGAATTTGGGCGGTAAGGGCACGAGTCCGCTCCTGGACTTGCAGCAACAGGGCCAGAGCGTCTGGTGCGATTCGATCAGCCGGTCCCTGCTGGATTCGGGCGAGTTGCGCCGGATGATCGCCGGGGATGGCTTGCGCGGGGTGACGTCCAACCCCTCCATCTTCGAGAAGGCTATTGACGGCGGCACCGACTATGATCGGGAGGTCCGCACCATGGCCGGGGCCGGCTTCTCCGCCGAGCGGATCTACGAAGTGCTGGCCATCCAGGATATTCAGGCGGCCGCCGATCAGTTCAGGGCGCTTTTCGAGACGACCGGGAGTGAAGACGGCTACGTCAGCCTGGAGGTCTCGCCCCACTTGGCCCACCGGACCCGCGAAACCGTGGAGGAAGCCCGCCGCCTGTGGAGAGCCGTGGCCCGACCCAATCTGATGATCAAGGTCCCCGCCACCCCGGCCGGCATGCCCGCCATTCGCCAACTGCTGGGAGAGGGGATCAACGTCAACGTCACCCTCATGTTTTCCATGGAGCACTATCTTCAGGTGGCCGAGGCCTACCTGCAGGGGATCGAGACTCTGGCCGCCTCCGGCCGCGCCGCTCCGGTCGCCTCGGTGGCCAGCTTCTTCGTCAGCCGGGTCGACACCGTCGTCGACAAGCTGCTGCAGGAAATGGAGTCGCGAGCCGGCAGCGCCGCGGAGAAGGAACGCTGCCGTGCCCTGCAGGGCCGTGCCGCTGTTGCCAATGCGCGCCTGGTCTATCGGGAATTCAGGGAGATCTTTGGCGGAAGCCGCTTCCAGAGGCTCAAGCGACAAGGCTTCCGTGTGCAGCGCCCTCTTTGGGCCAGCACCAGCACCAAGAACCCCCGCTATCGGGACGTGCGCTACGTAGAAACCCTGATCGGCCCCGACACGGTAAACACCATGCCCCTGGGGACGCTGGCGGCCTTCCGCGATCACGGCGTGGTGAGAGCCACCCTGGACGAGGACCTGGACGGCGCCAGGCGGACCTTTGTTCGGCTGAGAGAGTTGGGGGTCGATATGGACGCGGTGACCCTCAAGCTGCAGGAAGACGGCGTCAAGCTCTTCGCCGATGCCTTTGACCGGCTGCTGGCCTCGATCCGGAGCAAACAGCAAGCGATCCTCAGCGCTTGACGATTCCCTCACGGTTTCGTTTCAACTCACCGAATCAACCGGCTTCCGGCTGGCAATCCTGGAGATTCTGCTCCAGGAAAGACCTTCCCGATGAAGCAGTACGAACCCGAGCAGCAGGAGCGGGACCATGGAAACCATGTAGCAGCCGTTGCTGATGCCGGCGGCCTGGGAATTCGGGTCCTGGGTTGAGAGGAAGGGCGCAAAGAAGTGGGTCAGGGCCAGTTGCATGAAAAACTGGAATCCGCCCACTCCTCCCGGTGTGGGAATGGCAACGCCCACAACCGTGATCACCGTCAGCAGGAGCGAACCCGTCAGAGGGAAATCGCTCAGGTAGGCCCTGGCCAGAATCCAGAGCTGCAAGCTGATGGTGATCCAGATGGCCAGGGAGAGCACCGCAACCTCAACCCGTTCGCCGCCCTTTCTCAGCGCCCTGAAGCCGTCCCCAAAGGAAACAACGATGCGGGACAGCCCTCCCGGAATCCTTCCGGTCCAGTCCCAGCGGCCGGCAAGGTAGACCAGGGCCACCAATGCCAGGGCCAGGATGGGGACCCCGATCAACGAAAATCGCTGAATGGCCAGCATGATTTCCTGGCCCCGCTCGGAATTGGGCGGGTGTTGGCCGGAGAACAGAACCAGGTAGACCGCAAAGATCCCGACAACGGTGACGACGTCCAGAATTCGCTCCAGCAGAAAGGTGGCGATGACCGAAGCGGCCGGGATTCTCTCCTTCCTGGCCAGCACTACCGAGGCCACCACTTCGCCGGCGCGCGGTGGGATCAGGTTGATGACGTACTTGGCGACCGTCAGGGAAAAGAGGCTCTGGTAGGCCAGGGGATGCTTGACGGGTGAGAGCAGCACTCCCCATCTCCAGGCGCGCAGGCCCATGTGGAGCAGTGTCAGGCCCAGGCCGGCCAGCAGAAAGACCGGTCTTCCCTGCAACATCACTCTCCAGGACTGCCCCCAGTCGGGAACGCTGAAGTAGATCAGCGAACCGACCAGAAGCGTCAGGCTCAGACTGACGATCCAGGGAAGCAGTGCTCTCATTGCGGTCGATTCCGGATCCGGGAGTTTCCGGCAGGGCAGGCCCTGAGTTTGCGGCCGGCGGGGCGCAGCAACCCTACCACGCCGGGAAGGACATCACAAGACGAGTGGCTAGTGGTCAGTGATCAGTGGTCAGCGGCCCCCCGCCCCGCCGTGCGGATCGTACGAGAGTGAAACAGTTTTGTTTCAGTTGCTTAACGTGCCGATACAATAACTATCCACTAATCACTAGCCACTATCCACTTGTCACTTGGCCGCGCCGCCGTCCCATTCGACGGGACGGCTCATAGGGGGCGAAACAGGGGCGTTCCAGACAAGTCTTGACACTGGGTGCCGGCGCGCGGCTGTCGCTCCCGACCCCTGTGGTATACTCGCGCTCCGACCGGGCACGGAAACGGGGCGAATTCCGGGACCGTATTCCTCGCCGGAGTCGTGATCGTGGGGGGGCGGGCCGGTCGCCGAGGGGAAATGAGCCAGCTCGATCATCTCAAAAGCAGGATGGCGGAGGTTTCCGATCTCAAGGCGGCTGCGGCGCTGTTGAGCTGGGACCAGCAAACCTACATGCCGCGCGGCGGCGCGGCGGCGCGTGCCGAACAGATCGCCACCCTGGAGAAGCTCGCCCACGGGCGCTTCGTCTCCGAGGAAGTCGGCGCCTGGCTGGAGGGAGCGGCTGGGGAGACCCGGGCCCTCGCCTACGAATCGGACGACGCCAGCCTGGTGCGGCTGACCCGGCGGGACTACCAAAAGGCCTGCAGAATTCCGCCGGCGCTGGTGGAGGAACTGGCGCGACAGACCTCCCTGGGGATGGAGGTCTGGGTAGAGGCCCGCGCCCAATCCGACTTCGGCCTGTTTCAGGGTGCGCTGCAGAGGCTTGTGGATCTCCAGCGGGAACTGGCCGACTGCCTGGGATATCGGGAGAGACGATACGACGCACTGCTCGACCAGTATGAGCCGGGCATGCGATCGGCAGACCTGGACCGTCTCTTTGCCGACTTGAAGAGCGGGCTGGTTCCGTTGGTGCAGGAC
>JAPPFQ010000569.1 GCA_028875135.1 Acidobacteriota bacterium | reverse complement strand
CCGGCCTCGATGCCAGAGACGAACAGGGCGAAACTCCCTTTCACTACGCGGTGACCAACAGGGCCAATCCCAGAATCATCGGCCTGCTGGTCAAGCAAGGCGCCAATATCAACGCACCGGACGATAACGGCGGAACGCCCCTGCACAAGGCAGTCTGGTACAACAACAATCCGAGCCTCATCTCCGAACTGCTCGAGCAGGGCGCCGCCCCCGGGGCTCGCGACAACCACGGCAAGACCCCGTTGCATGGAGCCGCCGGTTACCAGGCCAATCCGGGCATCATCGCGATTCTTCTCGAGAGCGGGGCCGATCCCGGGGCGCCGGACGAATTCGGACAAACACCCCTGCACGCGGCGGCCGAGTCCAGAAGCGATCCAGCAATCATCGTGGCCCTGCTGGATGCGGGCGCCGACGCCAACCGGCCGGACGAACTTCGTGCCCAGACCCCACTGCACCTGGCGGCCAAGTCCAACCCTCATCCGGCTGTCATCGAAACACTGCTCGATGGGGGAGCCGATGCGACGTTGAAGGACGAAAGAGGCAAGACGCCCGGCGACCTTGCCGAGGACAACCCCGGACTCCAGGGAACCCTGGCCTACCGGCGCTTGAAGGAGGCGCGGTGAATGTTGGCGCGTGTTACCATGGCAAGTAGGGACAATAATGCACATGGAGCATCCGCTCCGACGAGGAAGCGCTTTCGAAATGAACTGCTATGGCAAGCGGAAAGTGTGGCGATTGGGGAGGCACTGAGCTGGAATGACGCACCGGCATTTGCTCGGCTATTCGGCCAAAAGGAGGTCACATCATGAGATCGCAACCGATGATCGTTTTGACCCTGACTGCGTTGATGGGGGGATCTGCAGCCGCACTCGGTGGTAGCGTTCCAGCAGACAGCGGCGCAGGCTGCGCCGAGTGGAATACGGTGGGTTTCTTCAAACAGGCTTCGGTCGAGGAGGTGACAGCCTGCCTGGAAGCGGGAGCCGATCCCGGATCCCGGGACGAAAAGGGCCGCATTCCGCTAATTCTGGCGGCCGTACACACTCGACATCCCGGCGTCATCACTGCCTTGATCCAAGCGGGGGCCGACTTCAGGGCGGTGCGTCAAGGTGGAGAGAATCCACTACATGCCGCGGCGGCCTCCAACGAACATCCCGGCGTGATCGCCGCCCTGCTGGAGGCGGGGGCCAACCCGCGGGCCCGGGCCCCCGGTCGACCCGGGGAGACACCGGTTGAGATGGCGGCTCGTTCCAACACCAATCCTGATGTCCTCAACACTCTGATTCAGGCGGGTGGCGACCCCAATTCCAAGGGACAGTTCGGCGAAACTCCTCTCCATCTGGCGGCACAGTTCAATCCCAACCCCGCGATCATCGCTGCTCTCGCAAACGCAGGCGCCAGAGTCAACGCCCGCGCCGCGGCGATACTCGGGGGGAAGACCCCTTTGTACTCGGCAGTCGAAATGGGCGCCCATCCTGAAGTCATCAGGGCCTTGGTGGAGGCCGGGGCAGACCCCAATGCAAGGACCAGTGTCTTTCGGGTCGGAAAGACACCGCTGACCTGGGCCATAAAGTCCAACGCCCACCCCCAAGTCATTGACACCCTGATAAAAGCGGGCGGAGACCCGAAAAAACGGGACTGGTCACGTGTGCTGAACCCCTTCACTTTGTCCATAGTAGTCCCGGCTGTCGTGCATATTGTGGCAAACTGATCGCAAAGGAATCCTGGCAAACCTCAGCCTGTCCAACCCCTTCAGGGCAGGAGCCGGTCCAGCCCGTCCGAGCAGCGCTTCATGCGCATGAAGGCCTCGATCATGTCGGTGATGTCGTGGCCGGGGCAGACCATGCGGAAGCCCTCGGCGGCACGCTCTTCCGCTTCGCTGGGGCTGTTGGTGACGTAGCCCGCGGCCACCCCGGTCTCCCCGGAAGCCTTCAACACCTCCCGCACCAGCGCCTCGGCCTCTTCCGAGGGCCTGAACTCCCGGGTCGGCTGCCCGCCCAGGGATTCGGCCCCCACCGCCCGCTCCAGGTCGTAGGGACCGATCAGCACGCAGTCCACATCCGGCACCGCCATCATCTCCCTCACGTTCCGGACCCCGCGCGGGGTCTCCACCATCACCACCGTCAGAATCTGGTCGTTGGCGTTCTCGGTGTAGTCGAAATAGCTGTGGCCGGCGTGGTAGGCCGTCCGCAGCCCGGTGGCCGAGCGGTTTCCCCTGGGCGGGAACTTGGCCGCGCGCACGATGCTTTCGCACTGCTCGGCCGTCTCCACCATGGGAATGATCACCCCCAGCGCTCCCAGGTCCAGCACCCTCCCGATCCAGGCCGGGTCGGGTCCCAGCGGCCGCACCAGGGGAACGGTGTCCCGGTGGACGAAGGGCGCCATGGAGGCGTTGATGCTCGACTCCGACCAGGCCCCGTGCTGCCAGTCGATCCACACGAAGTCGAATCCGTGCTGAACCGCCTCCTCGGCGATTTCGGGTGACGGATAGTAGAGAGAAGGGCCGGAAATGATCCCCCCCTCAAGCAGCTTCTTGCGAGCCAGATTGACTTTCATCGATATTGCCTTTCGTTGAAATCCATTTCCCTTGTTGTCATTCTTTGCGGCCCTTTACGCACCCCTTTCGAGCCTTTTTCAACCCCTCGGAGTCCCTGCACAAAAGTACCAATACGTATTGTGGCTGGTCTATATGAAGTTCACTATGGATCACCCGCGCAACCTCCTGGCGCGACTTGACATGGCAGCCACGTATACGTGGCGATACTCATGAATCGGTATACTTCGTGGCCCTTCGTCGTTCTTCGTGGCCCTTCGTGGATCAGCAGCTCACACCCTTGCCCTCCGATCCGAAAACGGACAGGCGATCCTCGTCCCCGGTCTCCCGGCTGTCCGGAGCCACGTAGTGGTACTGCACGGCCCAGCGCTGCCGGTCGGTGCGGTTGGCGGGAGTGCCGTGGGGCAGGAGCGCGTCGAACAACAGGCAGCCGCCGGCCTGCATGGGAATGGCCACCCGGGGAAGCCGCGCCACCTCGCTGTCGCAGATCTGCCAGTCACGCCTCATGAAGTGCACCCGGGGGCCTTGTCGATGTCCCCCTTCGACCACCTGCATGCAGCCGTTTTCGGGAGTGGCCTCGTCCAGGGCGATCCACACGCCCAATATCCGGGTGGTCTGGGTGAGGTTGAAATAGGCCCGGTCCTGGTGCCACGGCTTCTCCCGCCCGCCGGGAGGCTTGATCAGCGCCATATCCTGGTAGAGCGCCGGCTTGCCTCCAAGAATCCGGCCCAGCACCCGAATGAGAGAGGGGTCCTCAGCCAGGGCCTTGAGGGCCGGGTTCTCCTCCCGGGTAAAGCCCATGAACTTGCGGACGAAACGCATCCGGGTTGCCGGCTCGAGCGGCGGCAGGTGGTTATCGGTGTGCCCCAGGGCCAGATCGACGAATCGCCGGCCCTTGGGCGCGTCAACGGGCTTTCCCTTCAACGCCGGCAACTGCTGCCTGACCGCACCCTCGAAATATACCGACTCGCAATCCGGCCGCGGGCTGGTCCCCAATCGATAGAGCTCCCGCCTGGCCGCCTCCACCCGGGCCATCGAAAAAGCCCCGTGTACAACCAGGAACCCGCGTTGCCGAAAGCGTGCCAGCTCCTCCTCGTTGACGGATTCGAATCCGGTGATTCCCTCGGCCAACTCCTGGTATCGGTACAACGCGGGATCGTAGTCAGGTATTTCCGGCTCGAAGACCACTCTCAGTTCGGGTCTGTTCATGAAACCATTCCTTCGAGAATAGGGGCTCCCAGCGCTCACTCAACCCAACCGACAGGACTCCACCACCAGCCTCTCCAGCTCGCCCCGGTCGGGGACGCAGCCGATCCCCGGCCCCGGCAGGGCCCGGATACGCCCGGGAGCGGAAAGCTGGATTTCCGGAACGGAAAGGTCTTTCCGGTAGAAACGGCTGGAGGGAAAGATATCGGCCGGATAGCCGATGTTGGGGAGGGTGGCCAGGGCGATGCAGTGACAGGCCCCCACCGCCGACTCCAGCATCCCTCCCACCCAGCAGGGAATCCCGCCCTTCTCGGCTTCTCGCAGGATTTGAACCGCCGGGGTCAATCCACCCACGCGCGCGGGCTTCAGGTTGATCCAGCCGCAGGCGGCGAGATCGATGGCCTGCCGGGTGCGTTCCAGCGAGACAATACTCTCGTCCAGACACAACGGGGTCTTGAGTTGCCGCTGCAGCTCGGCGTGGTCCAGAATATCGTCGTGGCGCAGCGGCTGCTCGATCATGGCCAGGCCCAGGGAATCCAGGGCCTGGAAGACGGGCAGGTCCTCGAGGCGGTAGCCGCTGTTGCAGTCCACGTGCATCACCAGCTCCGGGAAAGCCTCGCGCACGCTGCGAACCATCTCCACGTCCCAGCCGGGCCTGAACTTGAGCTTGACCCTGGGATAGCCGGCTTCCACCGCGCCCCCGATGGTGTCCAGCAGCTCCGGGATGGTGTCCATCACCCCGAAGTCGGCCCCCACCTCGATGGTGTCGCCCCGTCCGCCCAGCAACTGCCAGAGCGGCATCTCGCGCCTCTTGGCTTCCAGGTCCCACCAGGCCAGGTCCAGGCCGGCCTTGGCGAAAGGGTTGGCCTTGAAGGGTGCCAACTCCTGCTGCAGGGCCTCTCCCGAATCGATCTCCTGACCCAGGATCCGGGGCGCCAGCCAGTCCCGAATCAGGGCGAAGACCCCTCCGGCCCACTCCGGGGAATAGAGGGGAGATTCCCAGGGCGTCGACTCTCCCCAGCCCTCCAACCCCTCGGCCGACATCCTGACCAGCACGCTCTCGATCACGTGGCCGTCGCCGTAGGCCGTGCGGAAGGGGTAGATCACCGGCATGGCTACCCGGTGGAGTTCGATGGCCTCGATCTTCATGGTTCTCCAGGAAAAAAGGGGTTGAGGCGCAGGCTGAACCGCCCCGAACGAGGTCTCCGGAGGGGCTGGCAACCCTCGCCGCGAAAAGGGGCAAATCCCTTGACTCGGGGTCAAAATACAGTATTCTGTGCGCGATTTACAACCAGCATCTGACCCCCATTCGGTCCTCCCAAGGGGAATCCGTGCAACGGCCCCTCCGGAACGTCCCGGTGGCCGCTCTCGAAGAACCATCCCCTACGGAGGACCCGTTCCCACTGGAGGAGCAGGACCCATGAAATTCGCCACGCGAGCCGCCGCGGCCGCCGCCATTTTAGCTCTGGCTCTCTCTTCAGTCGCCCTGCGGGCCGGAGAACCCATCCTCTGGGTGGAGGATTCCTTCGAGGACTTTGCCGACGGGAAGTTGGACGCGGCCGGACAGAACCTCTACGTCAGCCGGGACGGCGCCCTGCGCACCATCCACCGCTTCGATCTCAACCGGGACGGGTATCTGGACCTGATCTTCAACAGTACCCACGACAACTTCACCTACATTCCGGCCACGCTGGGCCTGATGGAACCCTCGCGCCGGGTTCGCCGGGCCGAGCTGGCGGTGGAGGGCAGCCTCCGGGTGGTGCTGGAAGACCTGAACCGCGACGGCCACCTGGACGCCCTCTTCTGTCCCAATCGCAGCGGCCTCCAGAACCCCAGGCGCTTGCTCACCATCCTGTGGGGGGGCGAGGAGGGCTGGTCCAACCGGCGAAGCCATGGCCAACTGCCGGTCTACGGCGCCCTGGCGGTGACCGCGGCCGACCTGGACCGGGACGGCTGGCCCGACATCGTCACCCTCAACCAAACCGCCTGGCTTCCCGGTCAGCCCGAGGGAAACATCCTGAGAATCTTCTGGGGCAGCCCGGAGGGATTCCTGCTCACCGACACGACCGAGCTCGGCATCCCCCAGGCCCTGGACCTGGCTGCCGGTGACTTCGACGGCGACGGCTTCAAGGAAGCGGCCCTGTTGAGCGGACGCGGGGTGGTGGAGGTGGTGCGCGGAGGGGCCCCGGAGTCGCCCCGGGACCTGACCCGCCAGGAGGTGGCGCTCCCGGGCGATGAGGGCCTGTGCCTGACCGCCGCCGACGCCGACGGAGACTCCCGCATCGACCTGCTGGTGGGCACCGATCGGGGCAAGGTCTATTTCGTGGGCGGAAAAGCCGGACCCGGCTGGGAAGAGCCCGGCGCCTGGGCCGCTCCCAATGCCTCACACATCGCCGTGGGCTATCTCAACGGCGACAGGCATCCCGACCTGGTGCTGACCGACTTCACCCTGGCCCGGGCCGGAGGAGGCGAAGCCGCCGGAGCCGCCGAGAGCGTGGCCAAGCCCGTCCAAATTCTCTGGGGATCGACGGACGGGTTCGACTCCGGCCGCTCCACCGGCCTGGCCATCGCCTACGCCCGGTCCAGCGCGGTGGGAGACCTGGACGGAGACGGCCACCAGGACCTCTCTGTGGCGGTCCACCAGAGCTCCGAGCAGTTCGAGACCGACTCGCTAGTCTTCTTCGGGACCGGCAGCCGGGTGCTGGACCAGCATCCCCTGACCCTGCGGACCCTCGGCGCCACCGACACGGCCATCGTTCCTCCCGGCGGCTCCCTGCCGGGCCGGGTCCTCTTCTGCAACAGCCTGGGCGGCACCGTGGCCGAGCGGGTGCCCCTGCACGTCTACTGGGGCGGCTCCGGGGGCTTTTCCGCTTCCAACCGCTGGGAAATTCCCTTCCAGAGCGGTTATGAAGCCAGCGCCGCCGACCTCGACCGGGACGGCTACCCGGACCTGATCGTTCTGAACTCCCAGCACGCCGGCGAGGCCGCCGCAATGGACCCCACCGCCGGAGCCAATATCCTGTGGGGCGGGCCCGGCGGCTTCGACCTGGAAGGACGGCGAACGGTGGTGCGGGAGCGCAACCTGGGTTCCAGCAACGTGGCCGACCTCAACCGCGACGGCTACCTGGACCTGGTCCTGGGCGCCTTCGAAGCCAAGCAGGGAAAGAATTACCTGGTGATCCGCTACGGATCCAAGGACGGTTTTCTCCCGGCCGACCGGCTGGCGCTGCCTTTCGACTACCGCACCGTCGGCAGCCTGGTCGCCGATCTCAACGGGGACGACTGGCTGGACACCGCCTTCGTCTCCTCCCAGCAGAACCGCCTCCACATCCTCTGGGGCGGCCCCGAAGGATTTTCGCCGGAGCGCCGCAGCCAGCTCCGCATTCCCTTCCCCATCAGCCTGGAAACCGCCGATTTCAACGGGGACGGGCAACTGGACCTGGCGGTGGGTAGCTACATGGACCCGGTGTCCCACCACCACGACATGGGACTCTCGATTTTTTGGAACGACGGAGGGAAATTCCGACCCTCCAACGCCCAATGGCTTCCCGGGTTCACTCCCATCGGCATAGCCGTGGCCGATTTCGACGGCGACGGCTACCTGGACCTGTTCTCGCCTCACTACCTGGCGGAGCTGACCCGCGAATCGGTGGCCTCCTACCTCTACTGGGGAGGCCCCCAGGGCTTCGGAACCCGCAACCGCACCATCCTCATCACCGATTCTGCCCACGACGCCATGGCCGGCGACTTCGACCAGGACGGACGCCTGGACCTGGCCGTCTCCTGCCACACCCGGGACGGGAACCACCACACCGACTCCAAGGTCTTCTACAACGACGGGAACCGGTTTCGCAATCCGCGGGTGGAATATCTGCCCACCATCGGCACCCACTGGATGTGGATCCAGGACGTGGGGCACATCCATCACCGCCAGTGGAAGCAGGTCTACCGCTCCTCGGTCTTGGCCTGGGACCGGAAGGTCTCGGCGGGCCGGCTGACCTTCCGGGCCGAGCAGCCCCGGGGAACCGGGCTGAGCTTCCAGGTCCGATCCTCGCCGGACTCAAAGGGACTGGCCGGCCAGGCCTGGCGCCCGCTGGAACAGGGAGCCTTCGATCTGAGTCCTGGAGACCGGCGACTGCAGTACCGCGCCGTGCTGGAATCGGGCAATGGAGATCTCTATCCGGTCCTGGACCGGGTCGAGATCCAACTGGAGTAACCGCGAATACGCGGCTGAAAGGGTTTCACCATGAACGAAAGCAGGCGGTTGGGCGGGGCGATTGCGTTACTGCTCGGGTTGGCGGTCCTCTGTTCCGCTCCGGGGTGCGCCCCCGCCTCGGATCCAACGGTTCCCGGGGCCAAGCTCCACTGGCGGAAATCCACGCCCCTTCCCGAGCCGCGGGCCGGCCATGCCGCCGGCCTGCTGGACGGCAAGTTCGTCATCGCCGGCGGCACCTGGTGGGAGGGGGAGAAGGGCAACTGGACCCAAAAGATCTTCTCGGCCAGCACCCACGCCTTCGATCCCGAAACCGAGAGCTGGGAGCGGCTGCCGGATGCCCCCTTCCCCTTCGGCTACTCGGCCTATGCCGTGGTGGAAAACCGGCTCTACGTTCTGGGCGGCTTCGACGGCACACAGGAGATCCGAAAGATCCTGAGGCTGTCCCGGAAGGGAGACGGATACCAGTGGGAGGTCTTCGGCGAGCTGCCCCGGACCCGCCTGTTCGGATGGGCCGGCAGCTCCGGGTCGTCGCTGTTCCTGCTGGGCGGAGTGGAGCGCTTCGAACCCACCGACGAGGCCGGCACATGCTGCACCTCCAAGACGGCCACCAGCAGCCTGAGCGTCCTGGACACGGCCGCGCCCGACAAGGGCTGGCGGGAGCTGTCGCCCTATCCCGGGGGCAAGCGGTGGCTGTTCGCGGCCGAGGGTGACGGGGAGAGCTTCTGGTTGTTCGGCGGCATCGACACGCCCGAGGCCGGAGCACCGCCCATCCAGTTCAACCAGGCCCTGCACTACGACCTCGAGCAGGACCTCTGGGAGGAACTCCCTGCCCTTCCCGACGAAACCCTGGAGGCCAGGCCGCTGGTTCCGCTTCACATTCCGGGGAGGATCCTGTTCATGAGCTTTGCCAAAACGGTGTGGCAGCTCGACCTGCAAACCTTGGAGTACAGCCGGCTGACACCCCTGCCCGAAGAAGCCTTCGTGGACAAGTTTGCCCTGCTCGACGGCCGCATCATCGGCGCCGGAGGAGAGAACAAGATCGAGTCTCCCCGGCGGCGGTCGGAATGGACCTTCATCGGGGAATTCCGGCCGGAGTAGATGACAAGTGGAGAGTGAAGTTTGAAGGATGAAGTTTGAAGGATGAAGGGTGAAAGGTGGTTGGCCGAGGTTTTCGGGAACGGACAAGCGCATGATCAGCTGACTGCGCTTGAAACAAACGCCGGCGCTTAGTGGTTGGTAACCGGTTCAAAGTCGAGCGTGGGCAGATTTTTGATTCACATCGATGCACAGGATGTACAGGATATACAGGATATACAGGATTTGGTCTTGGGAGTCTGGTGTCCTGTAATCCTGGACATCCGCAATCCCGCACCGGATCATCGCCTGAGCCGGCTTCTCGTGCAGGAAGCTCTCATCCTGTTAATCCTGTGCATCCTGTGCATCGATGTTTAATAATCTTGTTCCCGACAGACCATGAACTTCTCTTGTTTCATTCTCGTATGATCTGCCCAACAGGGCGGGGGCGCGGCTATCCACGAAGGACGACGAAGAAAAGAAAATGACTGAAGACACCCTGCCCCACTCCATCACCGAAATGCTGCTGGCGGCCGTCGATCCCGAGCGCCTGCTGCGGACAGCCACGGCCCTGGTGGAGGTTCCCAGCCCCACCCGAAGCGCCGGAGCGGCAGCCGACCGGCTGGCCGCCATTCTCGGGGAGGACGGATTCAAGGTGGAACGCCCGGTCGCCGACTGGCCCGAGTCCCCGGCGGTGGTCACGCGCCTGGACAGCGGCAGGCCCGGCCGCACCCTGCAGTTCGACGGACACCTGGATACGGTCCACCTGCCTTTTGCGCCACCCCGCTTCGAGCAGGGCGTGCTGCACGGCTCGGGGGCTTCCGACATGAAGGGCGGGATTGCCGCCTTCGTGGAAGCACTGCGTGTCCTCCGGGAGACCGGGGCCCTGTCGGGCGGTGGCATTCTGCTGACCGCCCACGACCACCACGAAGGACCCTGGGGGGACGGCCGCCAGGTGCGGGCCCTGATCGATGCCGGCTACACGGGAGACGGAGTGCTGCTTCCGGAGTACCTGGGGGATCGGCTGCCCCTGGCCGGGCGGGGGTCGGGCATCTTTGAAATCACCATCAGCCGGGAGGAACCGCCGGTCCACGAGGTGCTGCGCCCGGAGGGACTGCCCGACGTGCTGGGGACCGGGGTGGAGCTTGCCGCCCGCTTTTCCCGCTGGCATCGGGATCTTGAGCAGCAGCGCGACCCTTACGCCGGGAACGACTCGGTCTTCATCGGCAAGTTCCACTCGGGCGAGATCTACAACCAGTCCCCCCGGGAATGCCGTCTCAACGGCATCCGGCGCTGGGTGACCCCGGGCTCGGGCGAGCAGGTGGAGGCCGACTTTCACCGGCGATTGCAGGATCTGGCGCGTGAAACCCGGACCCGAATCTCGGCCGACTACCTCTTCATGGCCGAAGCCTTTCGCATCGATCCCGCCGATCCCCTGGTCTCCGCGCTTCAGTCAGCCCACACGGCCGCCGCCGGAAAGCCCCTGCCCCTTGGAGGCAAGCCCTTTGTGGACGACGGCAACGCCTTCTGCAACCGGGCCGGCATCCCCGCCCTGACTCACGGCCCCCTGGCCCACGGCGCCCACACCGTCAGCGAGACGGTCACCCTGGACGAACTGGTCCGCGTGGCCCGGGTGTATGCCCTGACGGCGGCAGCCTATTGTTAGGGGTTGGTGGGTAGTGGTGATCCCCTGCCCTGCCGTGTGGATCGTTCGCTGAAAAACAGGCGATCATCAAAAAAGGCGAACCACGAATGGACACGAATAGACACAAATGCAGATGGAACTAATCCCCTGAGCCGTTTGCAAAATTCGGCAGCGGGACGTTTGCCAGGATTGGCCACAAAAGGCACAAAAAACACAAATGGTGACTTTTGTGCTTTTTGTGGTTAAACAGCATTTTTCGCCAAGTTGCACCCAATATTGAAAAAGGCAAATTTATGAACATCGATGCACAGGATGCACAGGATTAGCAGCACAAGGGGTTGCTGCACAGCGAGTTGTCAGGCGAGATGATCCGGTGTGGGCTTGCGGGTGCCCAGGATTACAGGACAACGGACCTTCAGGAATAATCCTGTATATCCTGTTCATTCATGTTGATTTTTCCTGTGAATCACGGAGGGAGGGCCGCTGGCTTGCCCGTCAGGCGCTGACTTTCAATCGATGGCCGCGGACTCTCCCCTGCCCGTCCTCGATGGTCCAGTAGGCGGCCAGGATGGTGCCGTCCTGCAGGGGCACGAGCGAGGCTTGGCCGAACCGCAGCGACTGAAACATGTCGTGGATCACCTGGCCGGAGTCGGTCGCCAGAGACTGGCCGGCATTCCAGATGAACTTCTCCTCCAGGGTCTTCCAGCGGTCTCCCGCCAGGTCGACGATCCGGACGCAGATGCCCAGGTCCCCCTCCCTGTGGCAGTGGATGGTCAACAGCAGGTCGTCACCCAGCCACATCAAATTGGAGGCCTGGGCCTGATGGCCGGTGTTGATGGGATCCAACCAGGTGTGGCCGTTGTCCCGGGAAATGGCCACGTAGTTGGGCAGGTGTTTGGAGGCTGGAAAGTCATAGGCCCAGGTTATGGCCACCACCCGTCCGGGCTGCATCTCGCAGATCCGGGATTCCCAGGCCGTCACCTCCCTGCCGGGGAGGTCGAAGAAGCGGCCCTTATCGTCCCAGGTTTCCCCGTTATCCCGGCTCCGGAACAACACGCCGTACTGGCCGGAAGGGTTGGAGCCGTCGGGCATCTTGAAGATGCCGGCCACGGCCAGCAGGTCACCCTCCGCGGTCTGAATGCAGGGACCCGAAATCTCCAGCAGTTCGGGGTGGCTGCGGGGAATGACTCGAGGCACCGTCCAGGTTCTCCCGTCGTCTTCGGAGAACGAGACAATGTCGTCTCCCGGCAGGATGCCTCCCGTCTCCTCGATGCTGATGCCCTGCTCCAGGTCGTGGCGGTAGAAGCAATAGCCGAGCGCGATCAGGCGCCCGTCCCGCAGCCGGGTGGCCTTCAGGCAATCGCTGGTCACCACCGGGTCCAGCGACTTTTCGTAGAGCGGCCCCTGCAGGGTCCAGCGTCGCCCGCCGTCGCGGGAGCGCGACACATGGGTGGTGGAGTTTGGTGATTCGAAGGCTTCTCCGAGGACGAACAGATTCAGCAGCTCCCCGCCGGGCAACTCCACCAGGCCGGGGAAAATCCCGTGGCGACTGTGGACTTGAGGCCTGGGATTGTCGTAGATGGTGATGTCTTCTATGACCTCGATCATGGATGGATCCTCTCGAAAAGGGGAGGGGAGGAGAGCTTCAGCTCCGGGCAAACGGGCGAAACCGACAGGCCGCAAATCGGGCCGAGGCAGCGGTTTGCCAACGGGACAGCCATGGTGTATGGTTTTGCTTCGACTGTCAATTGAAGTTTGGTGACTTTGATGGACTTCGAGGAAGGCAGCGCGGCATGGGTTCGCGCAAGGTCGCGTCCGACTTCATCGCACGGAGGAGACAGCCGGTCATGAATCCCTTTTCACAGTATCACGAGGAATTTTCCAGGAACGGTTTCGTCAGGCTCAAGGGCTACCTGACATCCGAGGAAGTGCAAAACCTGGAGAAGAATCTGCAGCGCTACATTCGCGAGATCGCACCCGGCCTCCCCCCGACCGACGTCTTCTACGAGATCCAGGGGAAAGCGGAAACCCTCAAGCAGATGCAACAAATGGAGACGCACGACCCCTTCTTCCGGTCCATTACCGTTCTGCCCAAGTTCGCCAGGCTGGCCGAGGCCCTGCTCGGGACGCCGGTCGTTCTCCGAGGAGTAGAGTTGTTCAACAAGCCTGCGGGTATCGGAAAGCCCACGCCGCCCCACCAGGACGGATACTACTTCTGCCTGGTCCCCAGCCAGGCCGTGACTCTGTGGTTCCCGCTGGATCCGGTGAGCGAGGAGAACGGGTGTATCCGCTATGTGCGTGGCTCCCACCGGAAGGGCATCCGTCCTCACAACGTGTCGAAC
>JAPPFQ010000497.1:2415-13184 GCA_028875135.1 Acidobacteriota bacterium | reverse complement strand
ATTCGACCCTGACGGACGCCATTCCCGGGGCCGCTACGGACCTGACCGCCTTCACGTCCGCCAGTCCCCTGACCTCATCCTCGATCTTGACGACGATGGCCTCCTCCACCTCTTCGGGCGTTGCCCCGGGGAGCGTCACGGAGATTTCGAACTGATAGAAGGGCACCTCGGGCCAGGCTTGCTGCTCCAGGCCGGTCAGCGACACGAGGCCCGCAGCGAGGATGCCGAACATCAGCAGATTGGACGCGACGCTGTTGCTTGCCATATAGGCAATCGGTCCACGGGGTTCGGCGTGGTTGTTTCGGTTGAAATTCATTGGTTCAACGGGTTGAGACCGGGGTGTTCAGGACCGGATCGGATTCCTGACTTCAGCGACGCGGAACTTCAACTTCCTGTTGGGGGAAGAGGTCGGGAAGGGATTGAATCCAAGTTTGTAGTCTGCGGGCGTCACCTCCAGCTTCAAGTGGTGCGCGATGAGCAGGACATTGACGGCCATCTGCAGTTCCACCCACCGATTTCCAAGGCAAGTGTGCGTGCCCAGGCCATAGGGGGCATAGGCGCCCGGGGTCGTATGTTCTCCCCGATCCGGTAGATAGCGGTCTATGTCGAACTCGAGCGGGTCCTTGAACAGGTCCTCCGCGTAGTGACTTGCCGTCTGGCAAATCAACAGCATCGTCTTGGCCGGAATTTCATAGCCACTGACAATACACTCGTTCATGACCGTTCTCAACTGCCAGGGAATCACCGGGTACAAGCGCGCCGACTCCATGCAGAGGCGGTGGGTGACGTCGATGCTTTCGAGGCTGAAATCCTTCGCTTCCGGTACGCGCCCGTTACCGAACAGCGCTTCGGCTTCCCGCTGGATCTTCTCGTACAGGTCCGGGTGACGCGCCATGGAATAAACTGCGAAGGCGAGCCCGCTGCCGAGATAGATGCTGGCGACCATTGCCGCCACAAACGGGAAGGTAATGTCCGTTTCCGGCAGGAACTGCGGGTCGTTCTTGTGGAGTTCGAGGAAGGCATCGGCAATATCCGGCGGCTTTCCCCTCCGCTGCGCCGGCGTGTGGGATGCGATGATCGCCTCCTGGAGTTCACGCACACGCTTCGCATAGCGCTTCATCTTCGGCGTCCGCAGCATGAACTTCGGCAATGCACCCTGAACTTGAGTCACCAAAGCGCGATGTTCATATTCGAGCAGTTCATCGACGTAGTGGCTGCAATCCACTCCGATCACAATATGAGAGATTTGGCTGCTGACGTGATTCTTGAAGGCCGTGGCGGCGACGAAGATGTCGCCTTCGTTCCACCGACTCAATGATTGTCTGCATTGCTGGAACAACTCCGGTAGCCTTCGCCCCAGCGCGGCACGGGAATAGGCGCCTTGGAGCGTCTTGCGCATCCTGTAATGCTCTGCGCCATCCATGCCCGGCAGGGTTCGGGTAGCGCCGAACGCCTTTTCCAGGTCCTGGATGTAGTCCTTCGAGCGGAGGTAAAACCGTCCGTACTTGTTGACCCACTGATTGGTGTCCGACCCCATCAAGGCGACTACTGTCGATTTGCGGACTTTGAAGGGAAGCTGGACGACCGGCCCGTGCTCCCGAAAGATGCCTTGCATCGCCTTCGGGATATTGCCCGAGAGAAAGTCACGCTGTCGCAGGATATCGGTGAACCCGAGCTTGGGAATGGGTTTGGTCTGGATGACACGACGGGTCTTGGGTGTCAGGGTGCTGTCCCTTACCGCGCTGGCAACCGACCGCCCGATCAGATCCAGCTTGGAGAGCGTCTCGATCCGCTCGAGCTTCTCCTCGTAGTCTTCCGGCGAAAGCACCAGCTTGAAACCGCCGCAGGTATGCATCAAGGCGATGAGAATGGCATCGCCGGGGTCTGGGATGTCGTCGTTCAGGATGACGCTCAGCACTCTTGCCTTGGCTTCCTGGCGGATTTGGAGGTCGGAAGTCTGATAGGTCCCCGAACGTGAAACCGAGCGCGAAAGTCCCCAGAATCCACCGCTCTCGTAGTCGAGGATTTTCCTTTCCACCAGGCGATCCAGCGTGGTCGTGACGATTTCGTCGGAACGGCCCGCGGTCCGTTCGATCCAGAACTGCATGTCCGAGGTCTCCCGGGACTCGGCGATCTCCTTGAGCGTGGGGTCGAGCAGGCTGTCTCCGGTAGGAGTGGGATCGGTAAGATACAGCCTGTTCAAATCACTGTCGATTCGATCCTCCAGAGCGAGATCGGCAATCACGGCGCCCGCCATGACGCAGGAGAAATTCCAGCCCGGAACCATTTCCAGGTAGCCGCTCTGTTCATTGAGCATCAGGAGAATCAACTCTTCGGCGAGGCGTATTGGGGATTGCACGGATGAGATCATGATCTTCCTATAAGGACTCGAAGGCTCGAGAGACAGGGAATTGCAGGGGTCCGATCAATTCGACGCACCGATCATCGAACCTGCGCGACACGAGTGTGGTCGTCTCCGTCCGATCGTGTGCCGGCCGTTGAGTAGCGAAAGAACTAATGACTGAACGTTCGCATTCTAGCATACGGCTATTGGTCGGAATCATCGTGCCGAACCCTCCTCGGTCTGTACAAGCATGCCTTCGGTGACGACCTGCATGCCGCCGGTGATGACCGACTGCCCGTCCTCGAGTGCGCCGATGACAAACGCCTCATCGTTGACACGTTGCAGGACCCGCACCGGGACGATACCGACCCTCCGGTCTTCGCTGACCGTCCATACCTCGTTGCCGGCCTGCAGTGCCGGCCGCGGCACCCGGAAGTAGCTCTCCGGAACAAGTCCGTTGATCTCTACCTCTACAAACTTGCCGACCAGGAGCGGGGGTGAGGCGCCGGGTTCATCGGTTCCCTCGGCCGGGGCTCCCTTGGAAAAGGGGTTGGGCACGCGCACGACCGCGTCAATGGTACGCGACTGCTCGTCGATCGATACCTCCGCCCGGTCGACGTAACCCCTCCAGGCGTAGGACTTGTCACCGTATTCAGCGAGCACGCGGGCAGCCACCCGCCGTCTGGAGTCACCCGCCCGCAGTTTCCAGAGACCTGGAATCAAGCCGGCGTTGGCGTCGGACAAGGGCACTACGACCTCAACCGCGTCGGAGGCCAACAATCGCCCGACAGGTTGGCCGGCGGTGACAAACTGCCCCACATCCAACGACTCGTGGCGAACGTAGCCGCTAAAGGGGGCTCGTACTTCGGTGCGGGACAGGGCCAGCCTGGCATCGGCCAATTGGGATTCCACGCGGTCTATGGCCGCTTGAGCCGCCTTGATCTGGGGTTCCTTCAGAGCCAGGGGGCCGGGCTCTCCCGCTGACGCTCCCGCCTCGAGCTGCCGGCGGGAGTACTGCTCGAACTCGGTGCGGGCGAATGCCGCTTCTTCCTGGGCCACAAAAAGCGCGACCCGGCGAGATTCGAGTTCGGCCTCGACCTCGCGTACGCGATGCAGGTAGTCATCCTTTTCGATTCGGAATATCGCTTGGCCCGCCCGGATGCGCCCGCCGCTCTGGAAGGACGGATTCATCCACACCACGTTGCCGCTGACCAGCGGAGCAATGTCGATTTCAGCGCTGGGCCGCACCGTTCCGGCGCCGTAGACGGGGATGGCCCCGGAGCCGGCCACAACCCTGGCGGTCCGTGCAAAGGGGATCTGGGGAGGTGGCTCGCGGCGTTCCGGTTCGGGGGCCATCGACACCAGGTAATAGGCCAGGGCGCCGGCACCCGCAAGGATGACAGTCGCGATCAGGAAGCTTGTCAGTTTTTTCATGCCGTTCTACTCGGTGGACACGGATACGATTCCGGCAAGGTTGCTATGGCTCTACGGAAGGAGGTTCCCGCCGATCCTGACCTCCATCCCGATGATCCGGGTAGAACTGTCGGCAGTAGCGTCGATACCTCCCGATCTCGCCGTCGGAACCGCACAGGCGCGGGCGGGACCGGTATCTCTTGTTTCCCCAGATGATCACATCCTGCAGAACGTCCCGTTTCTGGATGGCCAGCATGATCCTGTTCATGATGCCGGCGCGCAGGTTGGTTGGAACAAACCTCAATCCGACGATCGGCCGCTTGGGCCGGCGTATCTCCCGCACCTGACCGACCAGAACCAGGTCGATGGATCTGCCGTCCACGGGCGTCGCCAACACCCAAAGACGGGAATCCATGCCAATGGTGCGTTCATGAATATCGACCTGCGAATAACCCAGTCCAAAGACCCGGGTGAGGGCCGTGACATCGAATACGAGGTCGGTGATCCCGGCGATCTTCTTGGTCCGCTTGAAGTTGAAGGGGCTCTCCAGGCAGGCGCCCTCCACCGAAAGCGGCCCCGCCCGGCTCACGTTGTCGTAGCCGTGGACATAGCGCAGGTGCGCCAGGTCCACCGCATTCTCGGTCGTTTCCTGGGGGTGACCCGGGAATCGGAGGAGCCGGTATCCCATTTCGCTCCAATCGGGTCCGGCCGGTGGATCCTCAGGAAGGCTCCATTGCGGCGCGCGCCCGTTGCTCCCCCACCAGGCGAAGACCAGGTCGAGCATTTCCCGCGTCTGGAACACACTCAGCCTTGCAGCCTTGGGAGCCGGGGAAAAGGGAGTGGCCACGCATTGGCCGCTGACATCGAACTCGAACCCGTGAAACGGGCAGACGAGACGGGAATCCCGCACCATGCCTCCGGCTGCGGGCCCCAGGTCGGCCCCCAGGTGCGGACAGACCGCCTCGGTCACGCAGATGTTCCCCTTTCCGTCACACCAGGCGATGATTTCAACGCCCATCCAGGTCTTGCGAATCAGCTTGTCCTTGAGGATGGAACGACGGCTGGCAACGAAATACCAACCCTCGGGAAACGGGTGAAGCAGGTCGGGATCAGGATGCTGCTCGAAAGGTCCGGATGGCATAGCGCACCGAAATCCTGTGATTTGACGGCCGCGTCAGGAAGCAGGCCAGCACGACCGGACTGTGCCGGCATCAGCCGGTTCGTCGTCCCCCAGGCCATGGCGCCGACGGTATCGCAAGGTCACGAGAACAACGGCGTCATGCCTTTGCTCTGCGTATTTTCAGTGAACCTGTACATCCTCTCGGCGAACGAAATACCGCATTCTCAACTAGCATATACCGATCACACCACTTTTGCGAATCTCACTTCTCGGGAAGGCTGTTGCTTGAATCGACAGGGCGACCCCCACCGCTCCCCTCCCCGATGACAACCCCACGGTTCCCAGCAAGCCACGAAAGAGATGCTCCAGTACTGTAGCGGGAGGCCTCTTCCGGACAACTGCCCGGCCTCAGAGAGAGGGCGCAGGGGCATATCCGGTTGCTGTCGAACGAGTTTTACACGATTAGCCCGTCTTGTGGCTTGACGGCTGCGCTCATTGGTGGTCTGCGGGGAAGCGGGCCTTCGTCACCCCCCCCGGTGAGAGCACTGGGCGAACTGTGTGAGTGCCGATGTCTTCCGGATTTGGTGATTCACTATAACATCACGAAAAAAAGTCATATATTCACATAAATATCACTATCAGCGCCTAATATCGGTGCCTCTCTTGTTCCACGATTGTCCTTTTGGCCTGACAAGCAGCGGAATCGACGCTGAACCGGCACGGGATCAGAAAGTTTCGGGCAAGACGCTTCGGCCGACCGATTCTCCGGCAATCGCTCAGTTCAGTGGAAGTCGGCCAATCGTCCCGCCACAGAAGTTACCGGCGCCAGGGGGGGCAACGCAAACCGGGGCTCCATGAATGAAGAACTGAACGGTTCCACTCTTCAGAATACCAGGCCCATCCCTTTGAATCTGGAAACATCCGCCCATCCACCATGCCTTCGAAATCGTCTGGTGGGAGCCGGCCCGAATCCAGAGACACCGGCAATGGATCTGTAAGTGCCGGCCCATTTTCGACTGAAGAGATCCTTGTCTACTCGAGGGAGCAGCGATGGAACTCGAATGGAGAATCTGCGAAAACGGCTGGTGCGACTTGAGGATTGTGAAGCTCGGCTGGAGTTCCGGCAAGGGCGGCGTCTACGTCATCTGGTCCGGGAGGGGTGTGGTCTACGTCGGTCAGGGAGACTTCGAGGAAAGGTTCTCAAGGCACAGGAGGGATCCTCAGATCCTGAGGTACGTGGCCAACAGACGCCTCTTCGTCACTTGGGCGGTCGTAGAAAAAGGCTACAGAAGCGGCGTGGAGAGATTCTTGGCCGAAATCCTGGAACCCCTGGTGGAACACTACTACCCGGACGATGATCCCATCGACGTCAACTTGCCGCCCTGGCAGGCGCAACTGTACCCCGATGAACCTCTTTGACCGCTTAAACCCGCATCTCTGCCCAGGCCGCTGGATTCAAACGGCAACGGGCGCATCCCCATAGTCTGTTGGGGAAAGCGGCGTCAACAGGGCGCCGGCGGGGCCCAGGCCGATAGCCCGCTCCAATGAACAAAGGTAGGTGGAGCGATAAACCGGAGACAGGATTTTCGCGGCCCCCCGCGAGCAATCCGTGCCGGACCCCAGGGCCAATCGGATGAGGCGCACCGGCGAAACTGACGCACCCTGAACAGCATCACGGCTCTCGGCCACCGCCTTCCGTCTCCACCTGGACGACTGTTATGCAGGTGGGGTGAACCGCGCAGCCGGGCTCGCTCCGCCGCCTTCCGCCCGGATGCGGTCCGGCAGCCCCACCCTCTCTTCCAGCCCCTCGTCGCGACCCTTCGATCCCCATCCCTCCTCGGACTCCGCAATCAGACCCGGTTCCAGCCTGACACGCCCGCCTCACCGCAAGGGCTGAACTCGAGGCGCGTCGGGCGCCATGGAAAACCCGGTCGGCATGCTAACCCGTGAAGTCATGAAAATAACACGAATGTGACCTTTCTATTCACACTAATGACATGCAGATTTCTTGCATAATTCAGACGCTATTCCGAATTCCAGGCCAATCATTCGATTCGACAGAAGCGTTCAGGGTCTTGAGTAACAGCAACCATTGGACTTGGCTGTCCAACCTGCTGGCAGGCGTCCTGTGTGCCGCCCGGCGACTGCCTCCTGAAATCATGGCCGTCCGGCAAAGGATGCGTATCGGGGCATCTCGCCGGGGGGCCCGATTCCCGGTGTTCGGATTCCGCGCCGGGATTCGAATTTGCTCCGGTTCATTGCGCCGAGTCGTCTCCAACTCCACCCTTGCCGTCGCCTTCCTTGCATCCCTCCTTGCTTTCGGATTCGGACGGTCCCATTTCGCTCAATTCCTGCTCAATAGCGCCCCGGCGGCGAAACCGGCCGGCGCCGACGTTGGCGGCCCCCCGGCGCCCAACCGGGATGCAGGCGGCAGGGCCGGCGGCGGTGCCATCCGCAGCGGGTTGGAGGTGAGTGGCGGGCCCGGCCCAGTGGAGTTCGGGCTCGAGGAGAGGCCGAGGGACGGGGAGGACAGCAGGCCGAGGGTGCGCGGGTTCGAGATCAGCTCGGATCCCGGCGCGGACGGGACCTACGCGGCGGCGGACCGGATCCGGGTGACGGCGACCTTCAGCCGGCCGGTGCAGGTAACGGGATCCCCGGAGATCGAGCTGCGTGTCGGGACAGAGGCAAAACCAGCCTCCTACCATAGCGGCTCGGGCAGCTCGGAACTGGTGTTTGCCTACCGGGTGGCTGCCGGCGACGAAGATGCCGACGGAGTGAGCATCGAGGCCGGTAACCTGAGGCTCCACGAGGGGGAGATCAGAGATCTATCGGGGAATGCCGCCTCGACGGACCATGAGGGGCTGGAGGCGGACCCGGGTCACCGGGTGGACGGGGTCGGGCCGGTCCTGCTCGAAGAGGAGGCCGAGCTCGACGGGAACCAATTGACTCTCCCCTTTGCGGAGGCGCTCGACATGCGATCCACGCCGGAAGCCGACGATTTCAGGGTCACGGTGGCGGGCAGGAGCCGTGAAGTTTCGAAGGTCGCCGTGGAGGGGAGCACGGTGAGGCTGACGCTGCTCGCGCCCGCGGAGGAGGGCCAAGCCGCCGCGGTCAGCTACCAGGTGGAAGCGGAGCCGCCTGGAGAGGACATCCGAGATCGAGCGGGCAATCCGGCCGAAGAGTTCACCGACCGGACCGTGACCAATCGGACCCGCGCGGGGCTCTCGGCACGGACCGTGCGCCAGGTCCAGGCGATTCTGCAAGCCAAGCAGCGGCGGACGCCCGCCCAGCGCAAGCTGGACTCCCAGTTGTTGCAGGAGTGGCATAAGGCCCGGGGCCGTCCGGGAGCGGACCGGATGGTGACGGTCGACCTGCGGGTGGAGGCGACGCCGGAGGTCCTGGAGCGCATCCGGGAGCTGGGCGGCAAGGTGCTCAGCAGCGTCGAGCGCTACCGGGCCATCCGGGCGGAGTTGCCGCTGTCGGAGGTGGAGGCGCTTGCCGCCCACGAGGCGGTCCGTTCCATGCGCACTGCCGACAAGGCGATTACCCACGACCGGCGGCGGAAGCCTTTCCCCGAGGTGCTGGTCGACGTTCCGGAGGTGGGGTCCCGAACCACCCAGGGCGACGTGGCCCACCAGGCCAATACCGCGCGCACCACCCACGGCGTCGACGGCACCGGCATCGGGATCGGGGTGCTCTCGGACGGAGTCGACTCGCTGGCCGCGCGCCAGGCCACGGGCGACCTGCCGGCCCAGGTGACGGTGCTGGCGGGCCAGGAGGGAGCGGGCGACGAGGGGACGGCCATCCTGGAGATCCTCCACGACCTGGCCCCGGGCGCCGACCTCTATTTCGCGACCGGGTTCCGCGGGATGTCATCTTTCGCGGAAAGCATCGAGGCGCTCTGCCGGGCCGGAGCCGACGTCATCGTGGACGACATCAAGTATTTGGTGGAAGCCCCCTTCCAGGACGACATCATAGCTCGGGGAGTCAACGCGGCCGTCGACAACGGCTGTTTCTATTTTTCGTCCGCGGGAAACGGCGGCAAAAAGAACAACGGCACCGCCGGAGTCTGGGAGGGCGATTTCGCCGCGGGGAGCCCGCTGGTCCTCAACGGCGTCACGGTCGGGACCCAACACGACTTCGGAGGCGGCGTCACTCAGAACCGGATCACCGGGGACAGCCGTGCCGGTTACCTCCTCTGGTGGGCCGACCCGCTGGAGGGTTCCGCCAACGACTACGACCTGTTTCTGGTCGACGAGAACGGCGACGTGGTGGCGAGCTCCACCCGGGTCCAGGACGGGACGCAGCACCCCTACGAGTTGATCGACTCCGAGGATGACAACCACGCCGGCGACCGCCTGGTCGTCGTCAAGACCTCGGGCGCGGCCGACCGCTACCTTCGCCTCGACACCTGGGAAGGGCGACTGGCGGTCTCGACGGCCGGCAAGATCTACGGACACGCGGCGGCCGAAAACGCCATCGCGGTGGCGGCCGTCACCGTCCAGAACGCCGGCGGGGCCGGTGGCGTCTTCGACGGCACCGAGCCGGTCCGCGGCACCTCCTCGGACGGGCCCCGCCGGATCTTCTTCGAGCCGGACGGCGCCGCCATCACGGCGGGAAATTTTTCCTCCAGCGGAGGGAAGCTGCTCCAGAAGCCGGAGATGGCCGCCGCCACCTGCGTGCGGACCTCGACTCCCGGCTTTTGGATCTTCTGCGGCACCTCCTCGGCGGCTCCCCACGCGGCCGCCATCGGAGCCCTGGCGCTGGAGGGCGCGGGAGGACCCAACAACCTGACACGGGCGCAACTGCTGGCCGCCATGACCGGATCGGCCCTCGACATCGAGGCCAGCGGGGTCGACCGCGATTCCGGGGCCGGCATCGTCATGGCTCCGGGGTCAGTGGATGCGGTGGACGTGGTGGCGGCCGATCGCAACCAAGCGCCCAAGGTGGAGACCGAGCTGGACGACCGGACCTTTGCCCTGGGCGCCAGTGCGGTGACGCTGGATCTGGCCGATACCTTCGAAGATCCGGACACGGACGCCCTGACCCTCTCGGCGCTCTCGAGCGACAGCGACCGGGCCTTTCTTTCCCTGGCCGGGTCCATGCTGACCCTGACCCCGGGAGCGCCGGGCGCCGCCACGGTAACGGTGCGCGCCACCGATCCCGGCGGCTTGAGCGCCGTCGACTCCTTCTCGGTCTCGGTCACGGCGGGAACCCGGGACTACGACCGCGACAACGACTTCCTCATCGAGGTGTCTACGCTGGCCCAGCTCGACGCCATCCGCTACGACCTGGACGGAGACGGAGCGGCTGATGTCCCCTCCGACTGGCCTTCCTACTTTGCGGCCTTTACCCAGGCCACGCCGAACATGGGGTGCCGGTCCGGGTGCATCGGCTACGAGTTGGCGGCTGACCTCGACTTCGACACCGACGGCAGCGGCGGTGCCAACGACGGGGACACCTACTGGAATGGCGGCGACGGCTGGGAACCCATCGGCGGCGGCCCCTTCCGGGCCCTCTTCATCGGCAACGGCCGTACCATCGCCAACCTGTTCATCGACCGTTCCGCCGAGGACGAGGTGGGGCTGTTCGGTGAAGTGGGCGTTGGTGGATTGATCCGCGACATGGCCCTGGTCGGGGTCGATGTGACCGGAAGGGACTATGTCGGCGGCTTGTTCGGAAAAGGCGCCGGCCGGACCGTGGTAGATAGCTACGTCACCGGCAGCGTGTCGGGCGAGGACGTGGTGGGCGGCCTGGCAGGCAGCCTGATGACGGCCTCCAACAGCTACGCCGCCGTCCGCGTCACGGCAACCGGAGACGCGGTCGGCCGGCGGCGCCGGGCCCCCCCCCCCAAACCAAAAACCAAAAACAACCCACCGGGGGCCGGCGGGG
>JAPPFQ010000497.1:0-2405 GCA_028875135.1 Acidobacteriota bacterium | reverse complement strand
ACCGCTCCGCCGCCGGCGGCGTCACGGCAACGGTAGACGGGGTGGGGGGCCTGGTCGGGGCCGCCGACACCATCCTCAACAGCTATGCCACCGGACGGGTGACGGGCGGGGGGGCGCACCTGGCCGCGGGGGACGACTGCCAGGATACGGGCGGGGTGGGCGGCCTGGTGGGAAACGTCTGCGGTACGGTGGTGGACAGCTACTCCACCGGCCCCGTCTCGGGGACGGCGGCGGTCGGAGGGCTGGCCGGCACTGGAACGGCGGTTTTCCTGTCCAGCTTTTGGGACAGGGAGACGTCGGGGATAGAGGTGGGCTTCGGGGCCTCGGATTCGGACAACAACGGCGTCGTCGATACCTCGGCCTCGCTGACACTGGGGCTGGCGGGACAGACCAGCTCGGCTCTGAAGGCGCCCACCGGCTACAGCGGCATCTACCGGTACTGGAACCGGGACCGGGACAGGGACGGCGAGGGCGACGAAACCTGGCACCTGGGAACGGCGTCCCAGTACCCGGCGCTCTCGGTGGATACCGACGGCGGCGGGACGGCGACTTGGCAGGAGCATGGCTACCAGCTCCGGTCCCAGCCGACCCTTACGGTGAGCACCACCTCCGGCCAGGCCCAGGTGTCCTTGAGCTGGACGGCGGTGGCGGCCAGCCACTGGAGCCCGGCGCCGGCTCTCACCTATACCCTCTACCGCGACGACGGCGCCACCGTCGAGGCCGTGGCCGGCAATGTCGCGACGCGCACCCACACCGACACCGGCGTGACTCTCAACGGCACCTACAGCTACCAGGTGGCGGCGGTGGTCAAGGGCGGGGAAGCGGTGCGCAGCGGCTGGGTGCCGGTCAAGGCGGGCGCCTCCAACCAGCCGCCGGCTCCATTGGGAGCGGTGGCGGACCTGACGCTGCAGGTGGGTGGCGGTGACGGCGCCGTGACGGTTTCGGGGGCGTTCCGGGACCCGGAGAGCGACACGCTGACTTACGGGGCCTCCTCCTCGGCCACTGCCGTGGCGACGGTGAGCACCACGGGGGCCGTGGTCACCATCACCCCGGTGGCCGCCGGGCGCGCCATCATCACGGTGACGGCGACCGACGCCGCCGGGTCCAATACGGCCGCGACTCAACGGTTCCTGGTGACGGTCTGGTCGGCCACGGCGGTCGACTACGACTCCGACGATGACGGGCTGATCGAGATCCACAGCCTGGCACAGCTCGACGCCGTCCGCCATGACCTGCGCGGGTGGGGCAATCCCACCGCGGACGGGAAGACGGCTTACGAGGCGGCCTTCGCCAACGCTGTCGAGTCGATGGGCTGCCACGCCCTGGAGGGATGCACGGGGTATGAGCTGGCGGCCGACCTGGATTTCGACACCAACGGGAACGGCATGGCCGATGCGGGTGACACCTACTGGAACAGCGGCGCTGGATGGACGCCCATCGGCGGGGAGGGGACCGTGGACCTCGGCCTCTTCTTTTTGCCGAGGAATCCCTTTCGGACGACCTTCGAGGGCAACGGGCACACCATCAGCCACCTGTTCATCGATACCGATACGGTCTTCCTGTCGGGACTGTTCGGGTTTGCCTCCCGGTCCAGTATCCGCAACCTGGGGTTGATCGACGTCGACATCGACGCGGGATCAAACGGCATGACGGGCCCCCTGCTGGCCCTGAACTCCGCTGAGATTCGGGGCAGCTACGCCACGGGCCGGGTTTCGGGAAAAAACAACGTGGGCGGCCTGGTCGGGTACAACCAGTTCAACGGTGAGGTTCGCGGCAGCTACGCCACCGCCCGCGCCTCGGGAGAAGACGACGTGGGCGGCCTGGTCGGAGACAACCGCGGCATCGTCGCCGCCAGCTACGCGACCGGTCGGGTCTCGGGAGTTTCCAAGGCCGGTGGCCTGGTCGGATCCAACCGATCCGACGGGGAGATCCAGGCCAGCTACGCCACCGGGCCGGTGTCGGCCGCGGTCGATGCCGGCGGCCTGGTTGGAAACAACCGGGCCATGGTCACCGCCAGCTACTGGGACAAGAGCACCTCCGGGCAGACCAGCGGAAGCGAGGGCAGGACGACGGCCCAGTTGAAATCCCCCACCGGCTACAGCGGCATCTACAGCGGCTGGAACCTGGACCTGGACGGGGACGGTTCCAACGACAGCCCCTGGCACTTCGGAACCGGCAGCCAGTACCCGGTTCTTTCGGCTGACGTGGATGGGGCCGACGGAGCCAGTTGGGAGGAGTTGGGCTACCAGCTCCGGGAGGGGCCCACCCTGACCGCAACAGCCGAAACCACCGGGGTAACCCTGACCTGGACGGCCGTGGTGACCAGCCACTGGACGCCGGCCCCGGGCGTCACCTACACCCTTTACCGAGAAGAGGGCGCCACCATGGAAGCCCTGGTGGAGAAT
>JAPPFQ010000231.1 GCA_028875135.1 Acidobacteriota bacterium | reverse complement strand
GGGCAGGGATTCTCTCTTCCTGTTTCCTTCGACCTGGAGGAACTCTCCGGTTGGGCCGATCTGAGTCCCCTTGTCCGGCGATTCCACCAGCGCCACCAGGAGACCTACGGATACCACGACGAGCAGGCCGCCGCCGAGTTGGTCAACCTGCGGCTGGCAGCCATCGGACGACTCGCGCCGGCGAGCTTGCGCCGGCTCCCCCAGAGGCACCCCGATCCGGGCCCGGCCCTGGAGGGAACCCGGAAGGTCACCGTGGACGGCCGATTCACCGACGCCAAGGTCTACCGGCGCGAGGGACTGGGCTGGGGTTCGGTGGTGAACGGGCCGGCCATCGTGGAGCAACTGGACTCGACCACCCTCATCCTGCCCGGCCAGCGGGCCGAAACCGACGAGTTCGGCAATCTGATGATCACCTGGGAGAACCGCCGATGACTGCCGGAAACCCGAGTTCCCAAGTCAGGACCGACCCCGTTACCCTGCAGGTCATGACCAATGCCGTCTACTCGGTGGCCGATGAGATGGTGGCGGCTTTGGTCCGGACCTCCTTCTCCACCAACATCAAGGACCGCAGGGACTGCAGCGGCGCCGTCTTCACCCCGGACGGCCAACTGGTGGCCCAGGGCGAGGTGGGCACGCCGCTCCACCTGGGGGTGATGCTGCCGGCCGTGCAGACCGCCATTGCGGCCATTCCCCCCGAGACCCTGGAGCCCGAAGACGACATCGTCGTCAACACCCCTTACCCCGAAGGCCCCGGCCATCTCAACGACGTCACCCTGGTCTCGCCCGTCTTCGACGGCCCTCACCTGGTGGCCTACGTGGCCAACATGTCCCACCACGTGGACGTGGGCGGCTTCGCCCCCGGCAGCATGGCCTTCGGCGTGTGGGAGCACTTTCAGGAAGGCCTGCAGATCCCCCCGCTGAAGCTGGTCAAGCGGGGGCGCATCGATGAGGACCTGGTTCGTCTCATCACCGCCAACCTGCGGACCCCGGTGGAGTTCCGGGGCGACCTGGCTGCCCAGATCGCGGCCAACAACGTGGGCGAGGAACGGCTTCAGGGACTCGTGCGGAAGTACGGCCGCGAGACGGTGCTCCACTACATGAACGAGATCATGGACTACTCGGAGCGCCGCCTCTCTGCCGCCATCGGCCAACTGCCCCAGGGTTCCTATTCCTCGCAGGACTTCCTGGAAGGAGACGGGATCTCCACCGAGAAAATCGCCATCCGGGTGACCGTCACCGTTGAGGGGGCGGAGCTGACGGCCGACTTTCGGGAGAGCGATCCCCAGGCCCTGGGGCCCATCAACTGCCGTCCGCCCTCGGTGAAGGCCTGCGCCTACTACCTGGCCAAAGCCCTGCTGGACCCGGGTCTGCCCCCCAACTCGGGAGCCTTTCGTCCGATCCGGGTGCTGACCAGGCCCGGCACGCTCATGGAGGTCGAGTTTCCCGGGGCCCTGTGCAACGCCAACATCGTCACCACCCAGAGAATCGTGGACGCCCTCATGGGCGCCTTTCTCCAGATCATTCCCGAGCGGGCCGCGGCCGCCTGCTCGGGCACCATGAACCTGTTGAACATCGGAGGCCGCGACCCCCGCAGCGGCGCCCTCTTCAACTACATCGAGACCTACGGCGGAGGCCAGGGCGCGCTGGTGGACCGCGACGGGACTTCGGCGGTGCAGATGCACATGACCAACACCCGCAACGCCCCGGTGGAGGTGATCGAATCGACCTACCCCTTTTTCATCCACGGCTACGGCCTGGTCCCAGACAGCGCCGGGGCCGGCGAGTTCAGGGGAGGTTACGGCATGCGGCGCGAGTTCGAGATTGAAGCGGACCGGGTAACCGTCACTCTCAGCTCGGATCGGTTCGAGCTGGCTCCCTGGGGCATATTCGGCGGCAGGAGCGCCTCCACCGGAAACTGCAAGGTGGTGCTGCCCGACGGATCGGTGGAGCAGCTCCCCTCCAAGGTGACTCGTGTCCTGACCAGGGGGTCCCGGTTGATCAGCACCACTCCTGGAGGCGGAGGCTGGGGAGATCCTTGCGAGCGCCCTGCCGAACAGGTCCGCCAGGACGTGGTTCAGGAACTGCTGTCGAGGGAGTCGGCCCTGAGCATCTATGGGGTTGTTCTCGATGACGAACTGTCATTGGACTCGCAGGCCACCACCGAGGAGAGGGAGAAACGCCGGTCCGCATCGAGCGTTGAATAGGGGGAATCAACAAAGCCGGCAGGATTGGACGGCCGCCTCGGAGTTCACCATGAAGATTCTTGGCTTGAATCCATTTGCGGGCCGCATGCAGGAGCTGGAGCGGTGCCGTAAGGTGGCGGGGCCGGACACCGAAATCGTGTTCGAGGACATTTCCGGGAAATGCGTGGAGGAGGATGGCGCCGAAGCCATCCTGATGGGTTGCACCCTGCAGAGCTGCCCGCTGACGGTCACCGGCGTGGACGATTCACTGGGAGCCCCCATCATCGATCCCGTGCTGGTGGGCCTCAAGGTCACCGAGTTCACGGTGGAGGCCAAGCGGGCGGGATTGCCCGTCCTGAGTCGTTTCGGCACCTGGCAGAAGCCGCCGGCCGACGAGGTGGAGAGGTTGCGGCAGGCAAGGGTGCGAGGCGCCAGCGGCTGACCTGCAGGTTTTATAGGGAATCCACGAAGGGAAACGAAGAATGGCTGGAAAACAGATTCATTCCCACCAAGCGTCAAGGCTGGATCCTAACGGTCTTCAAGTCTCTTACCGATGGTATTTCCAACTGCCTCTCGTACTGTCTCAGCAATCCAGGCGTTAAGGCTTTTACCTTGGATCCTGGCGACTGTGGCCGCGGCCCGATGGACCTCCGGTTCGAGTCGGAGAGGGATCTTCCCGGAAAACGGTCTGTCCGGCGTTCTTCCGCGTTCTTCGCATGCCTTGAGGTAGTCATCGATCGAGAACTTGAACTCCTTCTTGAGTTGGGCGACCGAGGTGCCCTCGAATATAATGACGTCTCTGGTGTTCACCACTTCTCCATGGAAGACATCGGCCTCGTCATCGAAAGTCACTGCCGCCCGGTATCCCTGGTATTCCATCATCGCTGTATCCCTGTCTCCTTCAGGAATCGCCTGACTGCGTCTACGACTCCCTTTTTGGAGGGTCCCCCGGAATCCAGTCGGTTCCGGCCAGGGGGAGCTTGGCCATGGCAGCCGCTTCCACCGTGAGCGCGACCAGGTCTTCCCGCTCCAGGTGGTGGACGTTGGATTTGCCGCAGGCCCTGGCCAGGGTCGTCAGCTCCATGGTCAGGGTCTGCAGGTAGTTCTTGAGGCGGCGGGCCCCCCAGTCGGGCTGCAATCGCTTTTCCAGCTCGGGGATCTGGGTGGTGACTCCCACCGGACACAGCCCGGTCTGACAGTGGTGGCAGTAGCCGGGCCCCGTGCCCAGCTTGGCGTACTCATCGCTGACGTCCACCTGCTCCTGCCCGTCGAAGTAGGAGGGGCTGTTGCAGCCCAGCGCCATCAGCACGGCCTGACCCAGAGAGACGGCGTCAGCACCCAGGGCCAGAGCCTTGGCTACGTCGGCCCCGGTGCGAATTCCCCCGGAAACCACTAGTTGCACCTCGCCCAGGACATCCATTTCGTCCAAAGCCTCCACCGCCTGCCGCACGGCCGGCAGGGTGGGAATACCGGCATGCTCGATGAACACCTGCTGGGTGGCCGCCGTTCCCCCCTGCATGCCGTCCACCACCACCACGTCGGCGCCGGCCTTGACCGCCAGCTTGACGTCGTCCCGCACCCGGGTGGCCCCCAGCTTGACGTAGATGGGGATTTGCCAGTCGGTGATTTCCCGCAGCTCGTTGATCTTGATAGTCAGGTCGTCGGGGCCGGTCCAATCGGGATGGCGGCAGGCCGAGCGCTGGTCGATGCCTTCGGGCAGGGTCCGCATTTGGGCCACCCGCGGGCTGACCTTGAGCCCCAGCAGCATGCCACCGCCCCCGGGCTTGGCCCCCTGACCGATCACCATCTCAATGGCGTCGGCCTGCTTCAGATCCTGGGGATTGAACCCGTAGCGGGAGGGCAGGCACTGGTAGACCAGCGTCTTGGAGGATGCCCGCTCCTCTTGGGTCATGCCCCCGTCGCCGGTGGTGGTGGAGGTGCCCACCTCGGAGGCCGCCCGGCCGATGGCTTCCTTGACGTTGGCCGAAAGCGAGCCGAAGCTCATGCCGGCGATGGTGATGGGAATGTCCAGGGTGATGGGTTTCTTGGCCCGCCGGGTGCCGAGGACGGTACGGGTGAGGCACTTTTCCCGGTATCCCTCCAGGGGATAGCGGGAAGCCGAGGCCGTCAGGAAGACGAGATCGTCGAAGTTTGGGACTCTTCTCTTGGCGCCCAGACCCCGAATGTCGTAGAGGCCGTGCTCCGAGGCTCGATGGATGTACTCCAGCACGTGCCGGTCGTAGAGGAAACTTTCTTCCAGATCGATCTTCTTGGTCATGGTACCGCTAGTATTCCTGATCGGCGTCCACGTTCCAGTGATAGAGGGTCTTGGCCGAGGCCACCCGCTTGAATTCCCGGGGAGAACAGTCAAGCCCCGTCCGGCTCAGCAGTTGCCCGACCGTGGCGTAGTCCTCCTCGGCCATGGGCTCTTCCCGGGCGTCGGCCCCCAGCGAGTGAATCTTCCCCCGAACGTAGATCACGGCTTCATAAAGCGAATCGCCCAGCCCGGCGCCGGCGTCGCCGCAAACCACCAGGTGGCCGGCCTGGGCCATGAAGGCGGACATGTGTCCCACGTGGCCTCCCACCACGATGTCGCCGCCCTTCAGGGAAATGCCGCAGCGGGAGGAGGCGCTTCCCTCGATGAAGAGCAGGCCCCCGTGGGCCGAGGCCCCGGCGCACTGGGAGGCGAATCCCTTGACCTGAACCTCTCCAGACATCATGTTTTCGGCCACGCTCCAGCCTACGTTCCCGTGGACCACGATCCGGGCCTGCCGGTTCATGCCTCCCAGGAAGTAGCCGCCGTGGCCCCGGACGTCCACCCGTACCGGCGCATCCAGACCCACGGCAATGTTGTGAAGCCCGTTGGGGTTGAGGATCTCGACCCGGGAGGGAGAGGTGGTCCCGATTTCATGATGGAGGTAGTGGTTGAGCTGGCGGACCGACAGCTTCTGCAGGTCGATAGACTCCAGTTCTAGAGACTCCACGAGTAGATCTCCTCCGGGACCGGCTCGAACAGCTCGGCCGACCGGATGCCGGGCAGGTGGGCCAGGGAGCGGAACTCGGAGCTCACGGCCACGTAATCCTCGGTTTCGGCAACCACCGCCGGCTTGCAGGCGAAGGCGTCCCGGACCAGGACCAGCTTCCCGGCCGTGGCCATCAGCAGCGTATAGAACCCGTCCAGTTCGATAAAGGCTGCCTTCAGGGCGTCTTCCAGGGATTCTCCCTCCCTCATCCTCCACTCCAGGAAGCGGCAGGCGGCTTCGGTGTCGTTGTCGGTCTCGAAATCGACGCCCCGCTTTTCCAGGCGCCGGCGCAGGCTCCAGGGGTTGGAGAGGGACCCGTTGTGCACCAGGCAGAAGTCTTCGCCGGCGGTGAAGGGATGGGCGTGAGCGGGCGAGACCGCCGATTCGGTGGCCATGCGGGTGTGACCGACGCAGTGGCTGGCCGCCAGGCCCGCGAACCCGTAGCGCTCGGCGATCTCGGCGGGATGGCCCTGGTCCTTGTAGACCTCGATGGACCGGCCCGTCGAAAGCAGGTGCACGGAGGGGAACTCCCGGGACAGCCACTCCTCCAGGCTCTCGGGTGCGATCGGGGAAACCAGGCGCCCGTGGTTTTCGATTGCGCTCAGGTTTCCTTCGGAGGCGGTGTCCCGCTCGAAGGCCTTCCCGAGTTCCGTCCAATCAAACCCCGGCTGGCCGCAGAACAGGCTGAATCGCCGCAAGGGGCCGTCCCCGACCGGGGAGAAGACCGCCAAGCCGGCCGAATCGGGCCCGCGATCCCCCATGCAGTCCATCATGGGGGTGACCCATTCTCCCAACCGCGACCGCTTGGACTCAGGCTTGATCAGCAAGCCGATAATGCCGCACATGCGCGTCCTCCCATGAGTCCCGCCCCCGCACTTCCGTTCGGATCATTCCTGGGAATTACAGTCAATCGTTAATAAAGACGAACCACGAATGAACACGAATAGACACGAATACTGATGGCCCTCCTTCCACCACAAGCGGCACCCAGTTGCTCCGGCGACTCTGTTGCTTGGGTAGCACCTCGTGTCCTTGGCAGGTCATCTCCTCGATATCGGTTTCACTCCCCCATTAACAACTCGGGCTTTTTGCAAAATTCGTAGCAGGAAGGAAGTCTTGCCGGCAACCCTCAGGTTCTGCCTTCCTCAACATCCGGTGCGACCTGGTGAAAAATGCTGTCTAACCACAAAAAGCACAAAAAGCACAAATTATGTTTTTGTGCCTTTTGTGGCCATTCCCGGCAACCGTCACGCTGCCGAATTTTGCAAAAGACTCAACTCATCATTCCGTCTATTTGTGTCCATTCGTGTCCATTGGTGGTTCGTCTTTTTCTTTTGTCGTCAGTTAAGCCCCGCCCCCGCCGGGTTCCACGCTAGTAGAACTCCAGGTAGCGCCGGACTTCCCAATCGGAGACGTGGCGCTGGTACTCGATCCACTCCATCTCCTTCAGGTCCGCGAACTCCTGCAGGAAGGCCTCTCCCAGTTGTTCGGCAAACAGGGAATCGGCCTTGAGGGCGTCCAGGGCTTCCTTCAGCGATTGGGGAAGCACGCCGATGCCCAGGTCCCGCAGGGCCTCCGGGGTGTAGCGGTAGTGGTTGATGTTGTGGGGCGGTCCGGGATCCAGCTTGCGCTCGATGCCGTCCAGCCCGGCCGCGATCACCGCCGCCGTGGCCAGGTAGGGGTTGCAACTGGAGTCGCACAGCCTCAGTTCCAGGCGCCCGTAGGGGACTCGAACCATTGAGGTCCGGTTGTTGTCCCCGTAGGAGATGTAGGCCGGCGCCCAGGTGGCTCCGGACAGCGAGCGGCCCACCACCAGCCGCTTGTAGGAGTTGACCGAGGGGGCCACCAGGGCGGTCAGGGCCGGGCCGTGGGACAGCAGGCCGCCCAGGAAGTGGTAGGCCATTTCCGACAACCCCAGCCGGTTCTTGTCGGAGTCGTCCCGGAAGAGGTCGTTGCCCTGGGCGTCCCAGATCGACATGTGGATGTGGCTGCCGGTCCCGGTGCGGTTGGACATGGGCTTGGGCATGAAAGAGCAGATCACCCCGAATTCTCGGGCGATCTCTCCGGCGGCCATCCGGAACAGCACGTAGCGGTCGGCCGAGGTCAGGGCCGATGAGAAGGTGAAGTTGATCTCGAACTGGCCGTTGGCGTCCTCGTGGTCGATCTGGTAGATGTCGAATCCGATGGATTGCAGCGAACCCACCAGCTTTTCCAGGAAGGCCCGGCTGCGGGAGAGCCCCTTGTAGTCGTAGCAGGGCTTCTCCAGGGTGTCGGTGTCGTCGGCGGGCCGGATGGAACCATCCGGATTCCGGCTCAGCAGCATGAACTCGGGTTCCAGGCCGGTGTTCAGGGTCCAACCTCTTTCGTCCAGGCGCTTCACCTGCTGCTGGAGAATGTGGCGGGTGTCGAAGGGGTAGGGCTGGCCGTTCACCCGGCCGGTGCAGACGATCCTGGCAAAGCCGGGCTGCCAGGGCACCAGCGTCAGGGTGTCCAGATCCCCCACGGCCATGAAGTCGGGATCGTGGGGCTCCTGGCCCAGGCCCCACACGGCGAACCCGGCAAATCCGGCGCCGTCGGTCAGGATGTCCTCGAAGTGGCTGACCGGAACCGCCTTGGTCTTGGCCACCCCGTGGACGTCGACAAACTGGGCCAGCACGAACTTGACATCGTTTTCCTTCAACAGGGTCTGGGCTTGGTCGAGGTTCATGGACTCTATCCTTTCACTGAGCTTGCCTGGAAAAGGCCGGGATAGAGGCAACCCAGGCCCACCGCATCGCCCCCGTCTTCCCGGACGATGCCCAGCAGCGTTTCCCAAAGATACACACTATAGCTCGGGTCCAGCCAAATCCGAAGCCCGGCGATGCCGGATACCTCCACTTGAAGCAGACGGCAGGAGACTCCGGCCACCCGGCTCAGGACCACCTGTCCTTCCGGTTCCCGAAAATCGTGGCCGCAGGTCTGGCTGAGAACCTCGTCGGTGCGGGACCCGATCAATAGAAACGAGGCCTCCGGGCGCTCCACCCGGTAGACCCCTGGGGGATTGGCCGAGAGCCGGTCCCGGATGCGGGAGACCACCTGACCTCGAAGCCCGTCTTCCAGAATCACTTCCTCCCGGTCGATGCGAACCAGTATTCCATGGCCTTCAATGGGTGTGACCGCATAGAGGGCCTCGGCCGTCTGCAGGCCGTTCTCCCCGAGCCAGGCCAGGACGCCGGCTCCCTTCAGACCCAGCCGGGGCAGGCAGCTCAGGTCGGCCAGGGCAAGGCGCTCCTTGAGCCGGTCTTCCTGCTCCGGGTCGGAGAATCGGAGAACCGCGGCCATGCCTTGAACCTCGGTCCGGACGGGGTGCATCGGTTCCAGCAGGTCATGGACCGGGCTTCGCCTGGTGAGAGGTGGGGTCGAAGGTGTCATGACACAGGCGCCTGCTTCTGCCGCAGGTTCCCGGGGTCGTAAAAGGGAAGCTCCACCACCCGGGCGGTGGCCATCCGGCGCCCGGCGGTTCGGATCGGGACAGCCGTGCCGGGTGCGGAGACTTCGGGGTGAACGTAGGCCATGCCGATGACCTGCTTCAGGGTGGGGCTGAAGGCGGCGCTGGTGACCCGGCCGGCAATCTCTCCTCCGTGGATCACCAGCTCGCATTCCCGGGGCACCGGTCCCCCATAGCTCTCGGGGAAAGCGAATCCCACCAGGCGGCGTTTGAGGGGCCTGGTCTTCAGAATGGAGAGGCTGCGCTGGCCCAGGAAGAAGGGTTTGCCGGCCTTGACGGCCCAGTCCATCCCCGCCTCGGCCGGATAGGAAAGTCCGTCCGAATCCTGGCCCATGATCAGGTGCCCCTTCTCCAGCCGCAACAGGCGTTGGGCCTCCACGCCGAAGGGACGAATGCCCGCCCCCCGACCGGCCTCCAGGATCCGGTCCCAGACCCCCACGGCGGCATCGGCGGGCACGTGGATCTCGTAGCCCCACTCGCCCACGAATCCGACTCGCAGGACACGTGCCGGCGCCCCGGCAACCCTGCCCTCGCGAACTCCCAGGTAGGGGAAGGCCTCCGGAGCCAGGTCGATGTCGGTCAACGGCTGCAGGACCTCGAGGGATCGCGGCCCGGCCAGGTTCATGGCTCCGTAGGAGCCCGTCAGGTTGAGCACGATTACCTCGAGCGACCAGATCAAGGCCCAGCGGGTCATCTCCCGGGCCACCGCGTCGGAGGCCCCGCTGGTGGTGGTCACGTAGAAGCGGTCGGGGGCCAGCCGGGCCGCCACCCCGTCATCCACCATCATGCCGCTCTCGTCGCACATCAGGAGGTAGCGGCTTCTCCCTTCCTTCAGCTTGGCAAACCTGCCCGTGTACATCCTTTCGATGAATGCCACGGCCTCCGGGCCGCAGATTTCCAGCTTGCCCAGGGTGCCCACGTCGACGACGCCGACGCGAGAGCGGACGGCCCGGGCTTCCGCCTGGATGGTTGCACTCCGGTCAGTTCCGGGGACCAGGTAGTATTCCGGCCGTAGCCAGCTCCCCGCGACCATGAAAAGGGCGCCCAGTTGCCGGTGGCGGGCGTGGAGGGGGGTTCGGCGCCGGGGGCTGAAGATGCGCCCGGCCAGGTGGCTCAGGGGCACCGGGCTGGTGAAGGGCCGGGCCGTGGTCAGTCCGGTCGCCGCCAGCGACTTCCCCTTGAGCCGGGCCAGGATGCGGCTGCCGTTGAGGTTGGAATGCTTGCCCTGGCTGGGTCCCATGCCCAGGGTCGAGTAGCGCTTCAGCAGCTCGGCGCTGTCGAACCCTTCCTGGAGGCTGTGCCGGATGTCATCCAGTTGAAGGTCCTCGTCCAGGTCCACGAAATTCTTGCCCCGCGGGTGGGGAACCACCGGGTGGGGGTGGCTGAAGGCGGGGCCCCGGCGCGGGAACTCCGCCGGCGCTTCCGAAACGGCCTTTCCCAGGAAGGCCGTCGCCTGGCGGCCGGCGCGGCGGCCGTCCTCGAGCTGGTCTCCCAAGGCATAGACCCCGTTGACCCGTCCGGCGGCAAAGACTCCCTCCGGCAGTCGGTCCGGAAGGTACTGTTCCAGGGATTCATCGTAGCCCATGCGGGCTCCCGCCTGGCGGAGGATGCCGTCGGCGGGACTCCACCCCACGCTCATGGCGATGCCGTCGCAGGCAATGGACTCGGACTCTTCGGGCAGGGGGTCTCCAACCGCGTCCAGACGGCAGAGCCGGGCGCCGCGGATGGCTCGCTTGCCGGACGCCGGCAGGGCTTCATAGACGGTAGTGCCGGTGCGTATAGGGATTCCGCGCCCGGCCACCTCCTCTTTCCAGGCTGATGCTTCCCCATGCGGCCGCAGGTCGGAGAGCAGCGCCACCTCAACCCCTGCCCGATGCAAGTCGACCGCCGCACGGTATGCGTCGGTGTTGGCCGCCAGTACCACCGCTTGGCGGAAGGGCTTCACGGCATACTGGTGGATCAGGCGCTGCGCCGCCGAGGCCAGCATCACCCCGGGGAGGTCGTTGTTGCGAAACACGGCGGGCTGGTCGTAGCAACCGGCCGCCACCACCAGGCTGCGAGCCCGCAGCTTGGTGAGTCTCCGGGAGTCGATCAGCGCCACCCAGCGGTCGGCATAGCAGCCGGCTGCGGTGGTTCCGGTGCGAATTTCCAGGTTGGGCAGGGCGGCGGCCTTACCTAGTAGCTCCGCCAACAGGCCTCCGGCCTCCGGCTCGCCCGGCAACTGGAACCCCAGGGTCCCTCCCGGCAGGCGATCCTCTTCCACCAGCAGGACCTGCAACCCCAGTTCGGCCGCCGCGATGGCCGCCGAAAGTCCGGCGGGTCCGGAACCCACCACCAGCAGATCGCAGAAGTCGTAGCGCTTGGGGGTCGCCTGGAGCGGCTGATCCGGATGGATGTTGCCCAAGCCGGCGATTCGGCGCATGCGGCGCTCGAAGAAGGGAAAGAGGCTGCGGGGACGGTGGAAGGCCTTGTAGTAGAAGCCAACCGGAAGGAAGGGAGAGAAGAGCTCGGTGAAACGGTAGAGGTCCGATCGAACGCCTCCCCAGGTATTGACCGCCCGCACCTCCATTCCCGGCTCGATGAGGGTGGCGTCCATCCTCAGGTTGGTCGAGTCGCGGGCTTCGGCCAAAGCGTTGCAATCCAGACCGCTCAGGCTGAAGATGCCGCGGGGCCGATGGTACTTGAAGCTGCGCCCCAGCACGCGCACGCCGGAGGCCCACAGGGCCGTGCTGAGAGTGTCCCCCCGGTATCCCCGGTAGCGGCGGCCTTCGAAGGCGAAGTCGACCGGCTGTTCCCGATCGATCCGTTCACCGGGTTGGGGGGCGAGGCGTTCACTCATGGCGGTCATCTTCCCCGTACAGGTAAGTCCGCAGGATCTCGTCGGTGGAGGTGTTCCGTTCGGCAATGAACCAGACGCCGCTGGCCAGGTGGCACCACCACTCCTTCTTGACGGCGGCGGCTCCCGAGCGGTGAAACACGTAGTCGGCCCATTGCCGGTCGGAACATTCCCCGGGCGGGGGCATGGGACGGAAGGCGCCGCCGTAGGAGAATTCCTGAATGGGCCGCCAGCCGTTGACGGGGCAATGCATCAGCTTCATCTGCCGCAATCCTCCGGTCGGCTCGGTTGGTTCAGTGACCCACCGAGGCCGCCCCCTTTTCACCCACCAGGTCGAACTCCTCGAATCGGGAGAGGCGGAAGGGCTCGATCAGGGGGTGGGGACGGTCGGTGGCCAGGGTGTGGGCCATGGTCTTGCCGCACACCGGGGTGGCCTTGAACCCCCAGGTGCCCCAGCCGGCGTCGAGGTAGAGCCCTTCTACGGGCGTCTTCCCCATGATCGGGGAGAAATCGGGGGTCATGTCGGCCAGGCCGGCCCACTGGCGCAGCACCCGCACCTCGCCCAGGAAGGGAAACAGCTCCAGCAGGTGTCCCGCCAGGCCCTCCACGAAGTCCAGGGTGGAGCGGGTGGAGTGCAGCTCGTAGGGGTCCAGCGCGGCCCCCATGACCAGCTCGCCTCGGGACGACTGGCTGACGTAGAGGTGCAGGTTGGCCGAGACGATGATGGTGTCCAGCCAGGGCTTCAGGGGTTCGCTCACGCAGGCCTGCAGCGGGTGCACCTCCAGGGGAGTGCGAACGCCCACCATGTCCATCACCGCCGGCGTGTATCCGGCCACCGCCGACAGGACCTTGCCGGTTTCGACAAAGCCACGGTTGGTTTCCACTCCGGCCACCCGGCCGCTCTGAACCCGGATCCCGGTGACCTCGGTCTGCTGGTGGATCTCGACGCCTCTTTGGCTGGCGCCGCGGCCGTACCCCCAGGCCACCGCATCGTGGCGGGCGATGGCTCCGGGAGGGTGGTAGAGGGCCCCCAGCACCGGGGTATGCCCTCCGCAGCTCAGGTCCAGTTGGGGACACTCCCGGCGGATCACCTCCGGCCCCACCAGTTCGCTGTCCACCCCCAGGTGCTTGTTGACCTCGGCCCGCCAGCGCATGGTGCGCAGGGTGGCGTCGCTGTGGGCCAGGGTGAAGTGCCCCCGCCGGGAATAGAACAGGTTCAGGTCGAGGTCGGCCGACAGGTCCCGAAACAGGCGCAGGCTCTCGTCGTAGAACCGGACGCCCTCGGCCGTCAGGTAGTTGGAACGGATGATGGCGGTGTTGCGTCCGGTTCCGCCGGCGCCCAGGTAGCTCTTCTCCAGGACGGCTACCTCCCGCATCCCGTGGTCCCGGGCCAGGTAGTAGGCGGCCGCCAGGCCATGACCGCCGGCCCCGATGATGACGGCGTCGTAGTGGGGCTTCAGCCGGTCGGGGCATCGGAACATGCGCGGTTCCGGATAGTGCCGGCTCATTCCGAATCGTAGCAATCCAAAGGGCATGCAGGTTTCCGGGGAACGCTCCGTGGGGATGGGGCACAACTAACCACTATTCACGTGGCCGCGCCGCCTTCCCATGCGATGAGGCTGATCATAATGGGAGAAACAGGGGTGTTTCAGACAAGGACCGCCCCCGCCCCGCCGGGCAGATCATTCGAGGAAGAAACTGTCGATCGAATTTGAAGACGAACCACA
>JAPPFQ010000727.1 GCA_028875135.1 Acidobacteriota bacterium | reverse complement strand
GTCAAGGTCGTCAAGAACAAGGTGGCTCCACCGTTTCGGGATGCCGAGTTCGATATCATTTACGGTCTGGGCATTTCCAAGGAAGGAGACTTGCTGGACCTGGGCGTGAAACAGGGGCTCATCGAAAAAAGCGGCGCCTGGTACTCGATCCAGGGGGAACGCATGGGCCAGGGCCGCGACAACGCGCGCCAGTTCCTGCAAGACCACGGCGATGTCCGAACCCAGCTTGAAGAGGCGCTCCGCCAGGCGCTGCACATCCCCGCGGCTTCCTCAGCCGGGAACGGCCAGCCCGCCGCGGCGGAGCGGACGCCTTCAGGGTCGACGCCGGGTCGGAAATGAATCCCGCCTTTCTGCGAAACCGAGTTCCAATTGTCGTAGGGTTGTTGATCGGTTCCGGATTGCTGGCCCAACTCTCTGCCTGCCTGCGGGTCAAAGAGGCTGGCGAGCATTCCCGCCACCTGCTCCTGGACGACCGGGTGGTTGCTCAAGAGCAGAATGTCCGCCTGGAGATCGGAGCCGTCAGGAAGCACGAGGCCAACCCTCTGATGAAGGAGGACAAGCCTTGGGAACCCCGCTTCGACAACCTCTATCCCAACATCGTCTATGACCCGGACAGCAAGCTCTACCGCTGCTGGTACAATCCCTTCATCGCCGACCCTCTGGTCACCAAGACCCCCCGAGACTCAAGGGATCTGAACCCGTTTGCCCCCGAAGATTCCGCGGAACGGCAGGGCAAGGTGCCCTACCTTCCCTATGACCGGGAGTTCGGACTCTGCTACGCCACCAGCGAGGACGGGCTGACATGGACCAAGCCCGAGCTGAACCTGGTGGAGTTTCAGGGCAGCAAGGCCAACAACCTGCTGCTGCGTGGGTCGCATGGTGGCGGCATCCTGATCGACCCTCACGATCCGAACCCGGAGCGGCGTTACAAGATGTTCGAGGGAGGCATGTGGATCAAGGAGTGGCAGTCCCGCCCGGCGGTGCGGTTTTCCGCGGACGGCCTGCGCTGGGGCGAATCCTTCCCCGTCCCCGAGATCGAGGCCCATGCCGACACCCACAACAGCACCCGTTGGGTTCCCGAACTGAAGAAGTATGTGACCATGACCCGCATTCACCGCGGCAAGCCCTTTTTCCGCCATCCCGCCGGCCAGCGGGTGGTGGGCCGAACCGAGAGCTCCGATTTTCTGCAATGGAGCAAGGCGGTGGAAGTCCTGCGCGGCGATCCCGAGAATCAAACCTATGCCATGCCCTTCTTTCGGTACAAGGATGTTTATCTGGGCCTGCTAATGATTATTCGGTTAAGCGAGGAGCGGGTCCACTGCGAGCTGGCCTGGAGCCCCGACAGCATTCGTTGGGAGCGGATCAACCCGGGAACTCCCTTCATCCCCAATGCCACGGTGAAGGGCCAGTATGACTGGGGGTGCGTGTATGCCGCCGACGCGCCGGTGGTGATGGAAGACCGAATCCGCATCTACTATGCCGGTTCCAACGGACACCATCGCTATTGGCGGGACGGTTTTCTCTGCCTGGCCACGTTGCGGCCGGACGGGTGGGCGGGCTATGTGCCGGTCGACCCCGACCGGAAGGGAGTGGTGGTCACCAGCCCGCTGACCTGGCGCGGCCGCTTGCACCTGACCGCGGACGCTGCCGGCGGTTCGATTCAGGTAACCGTCCTGGACGGCCAGGGCGAGATTTTGGCGAAGGCGCAACCCCTGAGTGGAGAGATGACGGACGGGGAAGTCATGGCCGAGCGCTCCGGCTCCCTGGCCGACATGGAAGGCCGCTCGGTGGCGCTGAAGTTCGAGCTGGACCAGGCCAAGCTCTACTCCTTTGCCTTCAAGGAGTAGCGAGAGCGCACCTCAGACCGACGAGAGAAAAAGGGGTATCCACAAAGAATCACGAAGAACGACCCAGAGCCACGAAGAGATCGATCCCACTGCTACCCAGGACGGAGGAAGGCGCTCGAAACGCTTTGCTGGGGTGGCGGCCAATGGGTTTAGTTTTGGGTCGGACATCGATGTGGTCAGTGTTTCTGTACGCTTCGCTTGATTTTCTGCTCGATCTCGCGGCTCACCTGCTCGGCTTTTGCCACCTGGTCGTCGGTCATCTTCTCGAGCAGCCACTCTGTCGTGGTCATTGTGACCCCATTCCGTGTTGAGGTGACTTCGGCCCCCTTGCGAACCTGCACAAGGTACCAGGCGTAGGCCCGCACGATATCGGTACGCTCGTAGGTTTTAGCTACGCGCATTTGCGCGAGATCGTGGCCCTGCCAAGCCGCTCGGAGCCACCATTCCAGGGCAGCGTCTTCAACTTCCTGAAAGAGGGCCTTGATGACTGACGCGTGTGGCCTATGCAACTTGTCAAGTTCCTTTATGGCGCGCTCTCGTCCCTCCGAGCTGATCATCATCCCAAGCTGAAACTGAGACTCGGCATCCCCCTCGTTGGCCGCAGAGATCAAGTTCTCAATGTGGGCCACCTTGGCCAAGGCCTGCCTCAGGAGCTTCCCGCTGACCTCCTCGGCCTCAACGGCTGGACACAGAACCGGTGAGACGGCCAGAACCACACAAATCACCCAATGCCTTTTCATGTCAATCTCCTCTATGTTAGAGGTTGAGGAATTGCAATCTACGCCCACTACGCCCACGGATGGGAATCATGGTTCTGAGACTGAAAGTCCAATAGTTGCCCATTAACCCGAACCTTTTTGGTAGTAACCCTATCCACCAAGTGTTTGTATGCAACCGTAGGTGCATGTTTCGATCTCCTGATTTGCTCTGCGTCCTGAGGCGCGATTTTTTCGCCTTTACCCCTATAAACACTCGAAACTGGGATTTATTACAATTTTTTGAAACTGCTAACGGCAATTTTCGTTCTGCTCGCGGTAGGATGCAACGCAGCCAGAGAACCTTGCCCGGATTTGAGGGAAGTCGAGGTCAGGGTCTACCAGGTGAAGGGAGACGGCAAAAAACTGATTGAGAGATTTCATGCAGCCAGCGGCACATTCACAGTAAGCTCGGAACTGCCCGAACCGGATATTCCTTCCAAACCGGCCGCGCTGGTGGTATTTCAGTCGAATACTGAATCAGGCGAGAAGATCATCACAGATACACTTTGCAAGTGGGTCCCGCGGTGTCGTGTGCGGCGGCCACGCGGACGCCGAGCGCCTCCAGCTCCTCCGGCGCGCAGGCGGCCTGCATCTGCTGGAACAGCACGTGCTCTTCCTTGTGGATGTGCGCCTTGAGCAGGTGGCCGAACGCCGGCAGGCGCTCGTCGAGACCGGACTCGGGGTCGGCTTCCAGGGCGCAAATCATCGCGCGCATGGCGTCATGGTCCGCAAGCAGTGCCTGCACCTGCCGGTCGCCCGCCGCGACGCTGCGGCTCGCGGCCGGAAAGACGTGCGCCTCTTCGACATCGAAGTGCGGACGTAGGTCGGACTCGAAGAACTTGACGAGCCGGGGCACCTGTTGCGCCCGGTCGGTCGGCCAATCCGCACGAGGATTCGTCGCCCGGCCCAGGATCAGCTGCTGCGCCATGATGAGGCCGAAGTGGTGGTCGCGCGATAGCGGAACAAGGCTTTCGTGGCGTTTCATCGTTGGCGACCATGATAGGCGGGTCGTCCTCGACAACGCAAGTCCATCCCCACCACACGATCCGACCACACGACGCTCCCCACGGCTTGGCCGAACGGTTACGTCCGCCAACGTCCCGAATGGTCCAGTGGATTCCTGTTCAATTAGAGGGATACAACGGGGGGATTGAAGCGGGCTGACCCACAGTAAGTCTTTTATTATTAGTCTGGTGCCAGGGATGCAATATAGCCGCGTAGGCGGCGAATCAGTGGCTCCCTTCGGGAACGCACAGCCTCTCCAGGACCACGCCAGCCCAACACCACGCCACCCGCAACACCACCCCAACCCCCCTTTCCCAAAATCCTCAGCGAGAATTGCAGCTTCAGCCCCTCCGTCGTCAGGGCATCGGCGCCAGCATGGAAATCGGGATTGGCGGAAAGGAGAGGATCAGGAACAGGATGGCCAGCAGTCCCAAGGCAAAGCGGCGAGGTCCGATGGGCAGGTGTTCGTCCATGGTGGGCGGATGGCGAAGCCGGGTCATCAGGTAGACGACCAGCAGGAGGAGAAGCCACGGGGGGTGGACCAGTACGGCGAAAACGGCGAAGGCTATGGCGACCGATCGGTAAAGGAGGTGACTCCTGCGAGGAAACAGGGCATAGAGGATGTGACCTCCGTCCAACTGCCCCATGGGCAGGAGGTTGAGAGCGGTGACGAACAGTCCGGCCCATCCCGCCGTGGCTGCGGGATGAAGCTGGAGGCCGCTGCCTTCATTCAGCGGTCCGTGGATCCATTCGATCAGAAAATCAAAGAGAATCGAGCGACCCAGCCGGGTTTCTCCCGCGGGCATGGAATCGAGAGACGTGACGGTGGACCCGGCGATGCCCAGCACGACCAGGGGAAGGGCCAGAACCAGCCCCATGGCGGGTCCCATGATGGCGATGTCAAACAGGGCCTTGCGGTCGGGAATGCGTCCTCCCATCTTGATGACGGCTCCGAAGGTCCCAAAGGGCGGCAGCGGAACGGGAAGGAAGTAGGGAAGGGAGGCCGGAACCCGGTAGTGGCGGGCCGTGAGGTAGTGGCCCATCTCGTGGCAGAGCAGGATCAGGACCAGGCTGGCGGAGTAGAGCATCCCTCCCGCAAGACCGTATTCCAGTGCGCCCACCGCCGAGGTGGTCATCAGGGTCAAAACGAACAGGGCCGGGGGTAGCCACAATCTCTTCCTGACCGCAGTGTCGGACGGGCGAACCGTTTCCGGAGGAGAGGGCAAGGGGGTGGCTGATGTATCCGCCATGGGACGAAATGCGAAAGAGCAGTCGATTCGGGAACAGGGATTTTGGATGCTAGAGTCGGGTCAACAGGTCTTTAACCCTGGTTTCAATGAGATCTCGAATCTCTCTGAACTGCCGGGGTGGCATTGATTTGGGGTCGGGAATTTCCCAGTCCTCCCGCTGCCTGGCGGCTAGCGCCGGACAGGAGTCGCCGCAACCCATGGTCACCAGCGCCGCGAATTCAAAGCGAGGAATCGCATCCAGGGATTGGGAGCGGTGGCTGCTGAGGTCGTACCCCAACTCCGCCATGGATTGGATGGCCGCGGGGTTGATTCTGCCCGAGGGGCGCGACCCGGCGCTGTAGGCCTCCACCCTGCCGTGGCCGTGGATGCGGGCAAAGGCCTCGGCCATCTGGCTGCGGTTGGAGTTCTCGACGCACACGAAGAGAACCCGCTTCACATCCGACCCTGGCGGTGGGGCGCTTGTCAACCGGCAGTCTCCTTGCGGGTCGGGCCGCAGCATCCCTCATCCTGCACGCAGCGACAGGCGACGACCGCCGCCAGGGCTCCCAGGACCGGAGCCGTCAGGTAGATCCAGAGATGGCTCAACTGTCCGGTCACCAGAGCCGGAGCCAGGGATCGGGCCGGATTCATGGAGGCTCCCGAGATCGGACCGGCAAAGAGAGCTTCCAGGGCAATCACCGAGCCTATGGCCACGCCCGCCATGAGTCCCTCCTCCTTGGACCCCGAGGACACCCTCAGGATCACGAACATCAGGAACCAGGCGAGGATGATCTCCAGAACGAACGACTGGAAGACGGGTCCCGCCGGCCGGGTGGCGCCCAGGGTGAGGTAGTCGCTGAAGAGCAGGCGGAGGATTCCGCTTGCCAGCAGCCCTCCCAGGCACTGGCTCAGGATATAGGGCAAGACCCAGCCTCTTTCCAGGCGCCCGGCAAACCAGAAGCCCAGGGTTACCGCGGGATTGATGTGTGCGCCGGAGACGTTTCCGATGGCGTAGATGGTGGCCAGGACCACCAGCCCGAAGGTCAGGGCAACGCCCACGTGGGAGACCACGCCCCCGCTCACTTCGTTGATGGTGATCGCCCCGGTTCCGGCAAACACCAGGGCAAAGGTTCCGAAGCACTCAGCCAGTAGTCGTCGCGCCATTTTTCGCCCCGCATCCCTGCTCTCGCGCACTCTAACGAAAATCCACGGATTCGGGAAGACCCTTTGCAGGGGAATCCGGGGGCCGGAAATCGCAGCGCCATCCAACAACCGGGAAGTGACCTATAATGGCTTCGTGGCAGGCCTCGGGGCATGGCGTCCCCGGAGCCCTGGCCGGAACCTGACGGAGACCGGCGGTGAAATCGCACAAGGTCGTCATCGTTGAGGACGAAGCCGACATCCGCGAGGTCATCGAATACAACCTCAAGCGGGAAGGGTATCGAACCGCTGCGGTTGCGGATGGGGATAAGGCGCTTCAGTTGGTCCGAGAGAGTCTCCCGGACCTGGTCCTGCTGGACCTGATGCTGCCCGGACTGGATGGACTCGAGGTCTGCCAACGGCTCAAGGCCGACTCGGAAACTCGGCACGTCCGGATCATCATGGTGACCGCCAAGGGAGAGGAGAGGGATATTCTCATGGGGCTCGACCTGGGGGCCGACGACTACCTGACCAAGCCCTTCAGCCCCAAGGAGTTGCTGGGTAGAATCCGGGCGGTGTTGCGCCGGGGCCCGCTTCAGGAGGAGCAGGAATCCACCCGGCCACTGGTACGTGGGCCCATGCTCATCGACCGGGAGCGGCACCAGGTTCAGTTGGATCGGAGGGCGGTGGATCTGACGGCTACCGAGTTCCGGCTGCTCCATTTTCTGGCGAACAAACCCGGCAGGGTGTTCACTCGGGACCAGCTCCTGAGCCGTGTCATTGGAGAAAACGCCTCGGTGGTGGACCGCAACATCGACGTTCACGTGCGGGCCGTACGCAAGAAGCTGGGGGAGCACCGGGATCTCATTCACACGGTCAGGGGGGTTGGCTACTGCTTCCGCAATCCGGTGGAATGATCCGAGGTGCCTTGTCCTGCCGGTGTGGAGGCGAGGCCGGTCCGGAGCCTGGTCCCGGCGCGCTCCAGGCAAGAATGGTCCGGAAGTCTTATTTGCTTGTATACTTTACGAAGGAGATTGAGCCTCCATGGACCGGCGAACTACAGGGTGGATTCCGGTTGGGCTTTTTCTGGCCTGCCTCCCGGGACTGCTTGAGGCCGGGGACCCTCGGATCGAGGCTGACGTCGCCGCCCTGCAGCGGAAGTATTCCGGGATGCGAGATCTCCAAATGGACTTCGTGCAGAGTTACGGTTGGCCCGGACGCCGGCCCAGGACGGAATCGGGCCAGGTATTCCTGCGCCGGCCCGGTCTGATGCGGTGGGAATATCGGGAACCCGAGGAAAAGTTGTTTCTGTCGGACGGTGAGACCATTCACTTTTATCTTCCCGGCCGGAAGCAGGTCCAGAAAAGTCGCGTCGGCCGCAGCCGGGATCGGCGCCTCCCCTTTCTGTTCCTGTTGGGACGGGGGCGCCTGAAGAGGGATTTTTCCAGGATCGAGTGGGCCAGGGAAGAACCTTTTTTTGCCGGCAACAGGGTCCTGGCCGCCACCCCGGGCAAGTCTGCCGGCCCGCTGGCGGAGGTTCTGATGGAGTACGATCCGGGTCGGATGCAACTGCAGCGGGTGGCTCTGATCGAGCGGGGCGGCGCCAGGAACGACTTCATCTTCACCAACATTCGCGAGAATGCGGGCCTCGACAAGGGCTTGTTCGAGTTTCAGGCGCCCGCGGATGTGGAAGCAGTCGGTCTCCCCTAGGGCGGCAGCCGCCCTGGGTGGGAGGGGATTCCCGATCCGTGGTACCGGCAGGGGTGTTCCCCCCAAGCATCGAGGTAACCCACATTGGCCGAGTATCTCTGTCGCCTGGCTGATCCCAGCGGAAGGGTCGTCAACGCCAGCTACAACTCCGTCTCCGAATCGGAGCTGAGGCGGCGCCTGGAGGACCAGGGGTTCTTTGTCTATTCGGTGCGGGAGAAGGGCAAGAGCCTGTCCACCCTGCTTCCGTTGTCGGCAGGCCGCCGGAAGATCAGGTCGCGAGAATTCGTCATTTTCAACCAGCAGTTCCTGGCCTTGATCCAGGCGGGACTGCCGATCCTGAAGTCGCTGGAACTGCTGACCCAGCGGGAGAAGGACGAACAGTTTCGCACCATACTTCTGGATATCAGCGAGCGGGTCAAGGGCGGCGCCCTGCTTTCCGAAGCCTTTGAAGCCCAGGGAATGTTTCCCAGGGTCTATACCGCCTCCCTGTTCGCCGGGGAAAAGAGCGGGGGGTTGGAGGAGGTCCTCGCCCGGTTCATTCAATATCAGAAGACGGTCAACGCGACTCGCAACAAGATCAAGACCGCGCTTACCTACCCTTCCATATTGGCGGTTCTGCTGGTAGTCCTGGTGTCCTTCCTGCTGGCCGAGGTGGTTCCTCGCTTCGCCCAGTTCTATGCGGGGATGGATGCCGCTCTGCCGGCCATGACGGTGCTGCTGGTCGACATCTCGCAGGCCATTCGGGGGCATCTCATCGCCGGAATGCTGGTTGCGGGGGCGTTGCTGGTTATCCTGACCATGTGGGCACGCAGCATCCAGGGACGGTCCCACATCGACAGGCTCAAGCTGAAGTTGCCGGTTATCGGCGAGGTCTGGAGCAAGTTTCTCTTTGCCCAGCTCAGCCGGACGCTCTCCACCCTGCTCTCCGGGGGCACGCCCCTGGTGGGTTCCCTGGAGATTGTGGCCGATTCCACCGGCAACCGGGTGGTGACCCAGGCCCTCAACCGGGCCGTAGTGGCCGTCAGGGAGGGCCAGTCCCTCTCCGCCAGTCTGGAACCCAGCGGCGTGGTGCCGGAGGTGGCCATCGAAATGATTGAAGTGGGCGAGTCCAGCGGCAACCTGAGCGAGATGCTGGGCCACGTGGCCGACTTCTATGACGAAGAAGTCAACACCCGTTTGAACCAGCTCTTCACTTATATCGAGCCGATTCTCCTCATGATTCTGGCCATCATCGTGGCCTTTGTTCTGATCGCCCTCTACCTTCCCATTTTCAGCCTGTCCTCCCGCCTGGTGGCCTGAAGGGGGAGACCACATGAATTCCCAAAATCAACCTCTGCAGGACCCGGCAGCGGCGGACCGGAACCTGGGCGCCGGGGAAGAAGAGCAGCAGGCTCGCCACCTGGCCCGGCGGTACCGCTGTGAATTCGTCGACCTGGCGAACTTCCCCATGGATCCGGAACTCTTCCGCAATATCCCGGCGGAGTGGATGTTCCGCTACAACTTCGTCCCGCTCAAGATGGTCAATGGCGCCCTGATGGTGGCAATCGCGGACCCGAGCGAGTTGATGCTGCAGGATGAGCTGGGCACGCTGATGGGGAAGCGACTGGTGGTGAGGGTCGCCCGGGCCTCCCAGATCGGAGACATACTCAAGAAGAGCGAGTCTTCCCAGCGGGTGCTGGAGGAAGCCACCGAAGGCCTGACCCTGATCAAGGAGGACGAGACCGGCGAGGAGATTTCCATTGAGAAACTGACCGATGAGGCGGAGAGCCCCATCATCCGCCTGGTGGACTCCACCATCTTCAACGCCCTGGAGCGCCGGGCCAGCGACATCCACGTTCATACCGAAGACAACGACGTCAACATCAAGTACCGGATCGACGGCGTTCTCCAGCAGGCCATGGCGCCCATCGCCAAGGAGCACCACTCCACCATCATCTCCCGGATCAAGGTGATGTCCGAACTCGACATCGCCGAACGGCGCATCCCTCAGGACGGCCGTTTCCGGGTCCGTTACAAGGGTCGCCGCATCGACTTTCGCGTCTCCATCATGCCGTCGATCCATGGCGAGGATGCGGTCTTGCGGGTGCTGGACAAGGAGTCGATGAGCGAGAAGTTCAGCCAGCTCAGCCTGGACGTGGTGGGGTTCAACCCGTCCGACCTGAGAAAATTTCGCCGCTACATCCGCGAGCCTTACGGGATGGTGCTGGTCACCGGTCCCACCGGCAGCGGCAAGACGACCACCCTGTATGCCGCGGTTTCCGAGATCAAGTCCGAAGAAGACAAGATCATTACCATCGAGGATCCCGTCGAATACCAACTCAAGGGGATCACCCAGATTCCGGTAAACGAGAAGAAGGGGCTGACCTTTGCCCGCGGACTGCGCTCCATTCTGCGGCACGATCCCGACAAGATCATGGTGGGTGAGATCCGGGATTCGGAGACGGCCCAGATCGCCATCCAGTCGGCCCTCACCGGCCACCTGGTCTTCACCACGGTGCATGCCAACAACGTGGTGGACGTGCTGGGTCGATTCATGAACATGGGGGTGGAGCCCTACAACTTCGTCTCCGCCTTGAACTGCATCCTGGCGCAGCGCCTGGTCCGGGTGATTTGCGAACACTGCAAGCGGCCCTTCCGGGCGGACGCGGCCCTGCTGGCCGAATCGGGGCTGTCGGAGGAAGACGCCGGACAGCAGATGTTCTACGAGGGAGCCGGGTGCCTGGAATGCGGAGGAACGGGCTACCGGGGGCGAACGGCCATTCACGAATTGCTGGACCTTTCGGACCGCATCCGGGAGATGATCCTGGAGCGCAGGCCGGCCTCGGAGATCAAGAGGGCGGCTCTGGAAGACGGAATGACCTCGCTGCGGGATTGCGCCCTGCAAAAGGCCTTTTCCGGGGAAACCAGCTTGAGGGAGATCAACAAGGTCACCTTTATCGAGGGCTGAATCGGTTCAGAAAGCCGTCAGGTAACAGAGATCCTGGAAACAGTGATGGAATTGCCCCGCATAGGTCGCTCATCAGGAAGAGAATCCGGTTGGAGGCGGCTTCAGTCTCCCCTGCGCCGGTACTTTCAGCCGCGTGTGCCCGGAATCGCCTGTGAGATCTCTCGCCAGCATTTCTCGGTGGTGTGGCTGGAGCCGCGTCGTTCCCGCCGGGTTGACGGTTTTGCGGTCGAGAACCTCCCTCAGGGGTTGGTCGAGCCTTCCTTGACCGAGCCCATTGCGGGATCCACCGAGGAGCTTGGGAAAATCATCAAGACGTCTCTGATCAAGGCGGGAGCCATTACCAACAGGATTTCCCTGGCTGTTCCCGATGCCTGCGCCCGGGTCGCCATTCATCCCTTTGAAACCCTGCCCCCGAAACGGGAAGAGAAGACGGAGCTTCTCAAGTGGAAGCTCAAGAAGACCATCCCCTACGATATCGACGACTCTCACCTGAGCTTTGTGGAGCAAAAGACTGAAGCCGGCAAGACCCATGTCATCACGGCCAACATCCACAAGGAAGTTCTGGCGCAGTTCGAAGAGGTTTTTGAATCTCTGGGAATTCACGTGGGGTTCGTCACCTTGTCCACCTTTGCCGCCTATGAACTGCTGGCCCGTCAGCACCCGGATGAGATTCGGAAATCCGTCCTGTTCATGAGAGTCCGTTCCTCCAACATCTCCTCGCTCATCATTCAGCAGGAGGCCGTGGTTTTCTATCGCCACACCGACTACAACTTCGAGAGTCCCATGGATCTGATGGTGAATTGGTCGGCAGACCCCTACGAAGAGATCCATCCCTGCCTGATGTACTATCAGGACAAGCTGGGTGCCGCGGGGGTGGACACGATCCACCTCTCGTTCCCGCGGGACTTTACCGAGGCGGAGCTGTCGTCGCTGGCGGAGCGCACCGGGGCTTCGGTCTCGAACTTCGATGCCTCCGCAATGGTTCAGTGGAAACAGGCCGTGCCGTCCAACCTGGTCCACCACATCCTTGCCCCGGCACTGGGATTGGCCATGGGAAAATTCTGAGATGCTGAGAGTCCCCCTCAATCTTGCCTCCAAGCCCTTTTTCAACAACCGCAAGTTCTATGCGGCAGCGCTGCTGCTGGGTCTGGTCCTTGTCGGTCTCTCGGCCACCAACCTCTTGCTCTATCTGGCCCATCGCTCCCAGAGCCTGCGGCTGAACCGTGAACTGGCCAATCAGACCGCGGAGGCGGGGAGGCTGGAGCAGGAGCAGCAGGAAATCTGGGCGCGACTGCAACGGCCGGAGACCGAGGACTTTCTGAACCTGGTGGATTACCTCAATCCTCTGATCGCCCAGAGGACCTTCTCCTGGACTCGATTCCTCAACCAACTGGAAGACCTGGTCCCCTACCAGGTTCAGATCGTGGCCATCACTCCCAGGATCGCCGAGAGTGAGATCGTGGTCGAGATTTTCTGCAACGCCCGCTCCGGCGCCGACTATATCGAGTTCGTCTCGCGGCTGGAGGCGGACGCCGACTTCTACCAGGTCAACCTGATGACCGAAGACGTGTCGAAGAGCCCCAACTTCGTGGGCAAGCACTACGGGCTGCAAGTGAAGTATCGAGCCCGACCGGAGCAGGAGCAGGCCGCATCCGGGGGGCTGCAGTTCGACCACGCTTCAGGGAGCGTTCCTTAAATGCCGGGCGCCGCCATCAGAATTCGAAGACCCGATCCCGGGAAGCAGCGGCTGGTCCTGTGGACGTTGCTGGGGCTTTGCCTACTGAATTTGCCCGTCTACTTCCTGCTGGTCCGTCCGGTGATCCTGGCCGACCAGATTGTCACGGCCAGGGCTCGCGAGGTGCAGTTTCAGCTCCGGCAAAGACAGGCCGTTCGCGACAAGCTCCACCAGATCGAGACACGGATGCGGGAGAGCCAGTCACGCTTCCGGGAGTTCAAACAGCAGAATCTTTTCTCCAGGGAGCAGGGAAATTCGGAGCTGCTCAGGGAGTTGGAGACGGCCTGCCGCAACGCCGGACTGGTCAAGACCCGCGGGGTATTTCAGTACGACCGCGACACTCGATTCGGCACCCGGAAACTCAGCGTGGTGCTGCCGATCGAGGGGAGTTACGGCAATATCCGCAGGTTCCTGAACGCTCTGGAAAACCACTCCAGGTTCATCATCGTCGATTCTCTCAACCTGGAGGATACGCGCGAAGGATCGGGCAGCATTCGCATGGACCTGCAGCTCTCCACTCTCATCGGGGCCGGTCATGAGTGACCCCAGGCAGAAGAAACAACTGAAGCTGCTGGGCGCCCTGGTGGCGGTGCTGTTGCTGGTGCTCTACTGGAGCTGGGGCCAGAGCTCCTCGCCGTCTCTCTCGACCTCGGGTGGGGCGCCGGGCGCCTGGCGCGGTCTGGAGGCCTTTGTCCTCCAGACCGGCAAGCCGGGAGACGGCAGGAGGGGGAGGGAAATTCCGGCGGCCCAGATCAACTCCAGCATCGATTTCGAGAGGCTGGGCCGGATGGAGAGGATCGAGCCCTCCCTGGCGCGAAACATGTTCGCCTTCCACACCCCGCCTCCATCCGCCAGGCCCAATGGGGGGGCGTCCCGCCGAACCCCCGGGTCCTCGGATGGCTCAGGTGCACGCAACCGGCCGTTCGTCCCCGGCGGGGCCTCCTCGCCGGGCCGCAAGGCCGTGGACATTCCCCTGAAGTTTTACGGTTTCAGAAAGGATCCGCAGGGAAAGAAGCGCCAGGCCTTCTTTGCCGATGGAGACGACCTCTACCTGGCC
>JAPPFQ010000196.1:3120-13487 GCA_028875135.1 Acidobacteriota bacterium | reverse complement strand
TGTAACCTGTTGATAATAAACGTATACTCGGAAGACGTGTTAAAGATGGGTTAAGACCTGGCGGGAAACCGAGAAGGCCTATCTGAATTTTGCAGCTTGATCAGCGCCATTCCCTGGCGCGCTCGGAGAAGATCGTGCCCCCGCTTTCGAACCATTGCGAAAACCCGATGGTCCCGTTCGCGGTCAGGCAAGTGATGGCTGAATTCATGGCCCTCCGCAGTGCGTTGCCGGCGGGCGTGTGGGGATAGCTGAAGGCCCCCCATTCGCTGCCCTCCCTGTCGATGGCGGTCACGCGCAGGGCCGGTGTGTCGCGTGCAGTCACCCGGTTGCCCAGCTCCCCCCGTGCGACGGCATCCACTACACCCTCCAGCAATGCATTGAGCTGCTCGCTGTCGCTGTTGAAATAGAGCACTTCGGGGCGGTCATCCCCGGCCGGTGTCAGGCGGACACGGGTGGCAATGGCGACAGAACCTGTGCCCGCGGCGATGCGTAGAGCCGCCCGGCTGTCGGGCTCTCCGGCAATCAAGACATCGCCGCCGGCCAACTGCACTTGCGTCCCGCTGCGGAGGAAGCCCTCGGCATCGATGATGCCGGTCAGCTCCAATAGCCGTTTCTCGCCCGTAGTGCCCCGCAGCACGCCCACGTGATGTTCTGACGTCAGATCGGCGTGCCGGTTGAGGGCACTCTCGGAGCGCACCAGCAGCGATTGGCGGAAGCTGATATGGGCTACGCCGAAGCGAATCACTTGCCGCCCGTTTGCATCCCGCGTGCGTTCAGGCAACGCGGTGATGCCGCCACCCACCATGTCGTAAGGTTCTTGCGCTGCTTTGAGCCAGATCCCGGAGAAGGGATTGCCGATCCCCAACGGGTCGAAGCTCAGTTTTCCCTTCGAAAAAGTCTCGAGGGCAGCGACCAGGTCCGGCTCGTAGCCCATCGGTTGATCGACCGCCGACGCGATTGAGTAGCTCATCGGATTGAAATCGGTATAGAAACCGTAATTGACCCGCATGGCCGGTAAGTCGGCCAGCATTTCCCGGCCCGCTTCGCAGGCCGCCGCGGTCGCGCCCTCCGGGGTCCCTGAGCCGGTGCCGCATCCGGCCGGCGGGCAATCCATGTAGACTCCTGCGCCAACCAGCACCGGCAGACTGTGGATCGCGACCCTCTTGACGAAAGCCCTCTTGCGCTGCGGCAATCCGGTGGCCGGATTGTGCGCCCGGTAGTAGAGAAAGCTTTCCCCGAACGTGTCCGCAACGCTAACCACGTCCCGGCCCTGAAGGGCTGCGTTGAAATCGGCATCCAACTCGGATTCGCTGAGGCCGTTCCCGTGGCTGTAGGGGTGGCCGGTGAACAATGTATTGCCGTAGGTGTCCAAACCGAACACGTAGATCGAGTTGCTCCTCCAGCGCGGATCGGTTGACAGGGCGACAGTGCCAAAGTACCCCTGCGATTCCAGCTCAAGCGCGGCGCAACGGACAAACTCCTGAAGTTTCTCAGGAGAAGGATCGGCCTCAAGGCCCTTGGCGTTGACTTCTTCCCTCCGGCACGCGGCCGGGATGTCGCGGGGGTAGACACCGGCGCCGATCGCAGCCGGCGTCCCCTCCCAGACGAGGCTCTTGAGGTAGGCAAACTTTGGTTCATCCCGGCCCGTCTCCGGGTTGGTGAAGGAGTAATACATCCAGCCCTCGCCGAAGTCGCTCACGATACGATGCTGTTCCTTGAACCAGTCATTGCCGAAGCCATCGATCAGGAGCCCCCAGGGAGCCCCTTCCCTCGATGGATCAGGGGGGTAGACGAAGGTTGTAGCCTGGTGGCTTATGGGGGTCACTTCGTCGACAACAACATAGATCGAGCCACTTCTCCAGCGCTCGTCCTCATGAAAGGCCCTGCGGGCTTGCTCGAACCCCACTTCCTGAACGAACTCGAAGGCGCATTGAACGAACGCCCGAACGTCCTCCGGTGTGCGTACAGTGCTTGCGGATATGGAGCGATCCGAACAAGACAACGGTTCGGTGCCCCCCTGGGCAGCGAAAGCCATAACGGCGGCATGCAGCAAGACCAGGAAAATCAGAAACGGAGAGCGATTCCCCTTCATGATTGTCCCATCCTCCTGTAATTGTCAGACAGATCCACGCAACATTAGCGCTGTCGGGGACGGCAGGCAGTTTAACGGAAGTAAGACACCCTTTTGTTTTTTTCGCGTTCAGAAGTTGACGGCAGACAGGTGGTTCAAGGGGAATGTTCTCTGTAAGTAAGCCACGGACTCTTGCATGAGCCTTTTGCAAAATTCGGCAGCGGGACGACTACCGGAAATGGCCACAAAAGGCACAAAAACATAATTTGTGACTTTTGTGCTTTTTGTGGTTAGACAGCATTTTTCACCAAGTCGCACCCGATATCGAAAAAGGCAGAACCTCAGGTTTGCCGGCACAATGACCTGACCCGCTGCGAATTTTGCAAAGAGCTTCCATTAGTATTTTCTTGTTTCCTTCATAGATTCTCCTTTCAACATTCGAAGTCACACTCCAGCAACCAACAACTCATCAATCCGTTTATTGGTGTTCATTTGTGTCCATTCGTGGTTCGTCGTTTACCTTTGCGGATGTCGTTGTTGGATAACCCCCTCGGCTGGTTTCACGTAAGTCAAGCAAGGGCGTCTTGTACCTGCGTTACTTAGGGCGTACAATCGGTTCCACTTGCAACCGCGACGGGACTGCCGGAGGGAGGTTGGACCATGCGAATCGTCCTCATAGTCATCACCGCGATCGGCCTTTGCGTGGCCTGGAACTGCGCCTCCGATCCGCGCCTTCCTTCCGAGACCGACACCCTAAAGCTGATCACGGAGGGCGTGTGGTTCCGGATGGGCGAGCGAGAGCACGGACACTGCAACAACGTGGTCATTGACATCGGGGAAGGCTTGCTGGTGGTGGACGCCAACTTTCCAAGCGGCGCCCAGGCGCTCATGGAGGATATCAAGCAGGTCACAAACAAGCCGGTCAGCTACGTGTTCGACACCCACCATCACGGGGACCATGCCTATGCCAACGCGGTCTGGACCCGGGCCGGGGCCACCACGCTGGCCCATGCCGGCGTGGCCGAGGAGATGAAGCGCTACGAGCCTGCCCGCTGGCAACAAACGGCGCAAAACCGTGAAGATGTGGCGGCGGTGGGGGAGGATACGGTACAACCCCCGCAAAAGACGTTCAGCCAGGTCCCGCACGTGCTGGAGGGGGCCAGTCGCCGCGTGGAGTTTCATCACTTCGGATGGGCTCACACCCGCGGTGACGGCATGGTGTATCTGCCGGACGAGAAGATCCTGTGCACGGGCGACGCCATCGTGAACGGACCTTTCAACTACACGGGCGACGGCAACACGGGCAACTGGCCGGAGGTGGTCGGCAGAGCCCTGGAACTGGGCTTCGAAACCATTCTTCCGGGCCACGGCCCCTCCGCGGGGCGAGACGTTGCCGAAGGGCAGCGGCAGTTCTTTCAGGAAATCAACGCTGCCGTCGAGAAGGCCTTCAAGGACAAGACACCGGTGGAAGACCTGGTGACCCTGGAGGACGGAGCCGGCGTGGCCACGACCGTGAAATTGTCGGACGAGGTCGGAAACTGGGTCGGCAATCGCTTTGCGGAACAGGTGCGGGTGCGGTACGCGGAACTCGCCGAGGGCAAGCCGCATGGCGAAATCCTGGGCGGACCCTAGCCGGCGTTGGACGCCAACGAACAAACTTCCCCTGAGTTCTTCCCATGCCTGCTTCCAGGCTTCCAATGATCTCCCGCAGGAAGGTGATGGCGGGGATACCCGCGGCGCTGCTGCTTGCGGGCTGCCGTCCCGGAACGCCCGAACGACCCAGGATTGCCGCCCTGGTCACCGAATACCGCCGCCGGGCCCACGGCCAGCACATCGTGGACCGCTTCCTTGGCGGCTACAACTGGGGCGGGCGTTTTCACCGGCCGCCCATGGATGTGGTGTCGCTCTACGTGGACCAGGTCCGGGAGAGCGACCTCAGTCGCGACCGGGCCCGCCAATATCCCTCCATGAAGATCTATCCCACCATCGCCGAATCCTTGACGCGGGGTGGAGACAGTCTGGCGGTCGACGGCATCCTGCTGATCGGAGAGCACGGAACCTACCCCCGCAACGAGAAGGGGCAGACCCTGTATCCGCGCTACGAGTTCTTCCGGCAGATCGTGGACGTCTTCCGGGCCAGCGGCCGCGGCGCGCCGGTGTTCAACGACAAGCATCTTTCCTGGAAGTGGGAATGGGCCAAGGAGATGGTGGAAACGGCCCGGGAGCTGGACTTTGCCCTGATGGCCGGTTCCAGCATTCCGGTGGCCTGGCGCCTGCCCCGGTTGGAGATTCCCTCGGACGCCGAGGTGGAAGAGGCCATGGTGATCGGGGCCGGCGGCGGGGCCGACAGCTACGGCTTTCATGGGTTTGAGGCGCTACAGTGCATGGTTGAGCGGCGGCGGGGAGGGGAAACCGGGGTGGCGGCGCTGCAAGCGGTCCGCGGTCCCAGGGTGTGGGAGGCGTTGCGCGCGGGATCCTGGGACCGGGGTGGATGGGATTCCGAACTCTTCGAGGCCTGCCTCTGCCGCAGCCTGGCCCTGACCTCGACCCGGGAGGGCTTCGACCACAGCTACCCGTCCCTGGAAGAAATACCCGGGCTGGTCAAGGACCGGGTCACCGACTCCGGCCCTCAACTGGATCAGCCTCTGGCCTTTCGCTGCGAATATGCCGACGGGATGAAAGCCACGCTGCTCCTTTTGGAAGGCCTCTCCATGGGTTGGACCTTTGCGGCCCGTCTGAAAAACCCGCCACGGCTGGTTTCCACACACTTTTACCTTCCGGTGCGCGGGTTGGGCGGAGGCGCCGAAGCCAACTTCTTCAGCCCCCTGGTGAACGGCGTCGAGAAGATGTTTCTGACCGGCAAGGCAACCTACCCGGTGGAGCGGACCCTGCTGACCAGCGGAATGACCGAGGCCGGGGTGGATTCACTGTTTCGGCGGCAGAGTCGAGTTGAAACCCCCCAGCTGGCGGTTCGCTATCGACCGACTCCCGAACCCACCTATCGGAGACACTCGTGAGCGGAAGACGCACTTTCCCGAGAACCGCTACGGCGGTCCCGGTGGTCGGCTTGCCGAGCCGGACCCGGCCAGGGGCCAAGAAGTTGGCCATCCTGGCTTCCCGCTGGACCCCCGGCTCTCCGGCCCGCCAGGTCGCAGACCGCTTCCTGATCGGCTATCCGCGAGAGGACAGGTGGCACCGGCCCGCCATGGACGTGGTCTCTCTCTATGTGGACCGCACGCCCGAAGTGGATCAGAGCCGGCAGCGCGCCGCCGAGTTCGGCTTTGGAATCTATCCTTCCGTCGCCGAGACCCTGCGTTGCGGCGGGGACCGGCTGGCCGTGGACGGGGTGCTGATACTTGCCGGGCAGGGAGATGATTCGAGCAGCGGTCCCTCGGCCCACGACCTGCTCGAGCCGATGGTCAGGGTCTTCGAGGAGGACCGCCGGACCGTTCCGGTCTATTGGGACGAGCCTCTCGGTCTAGCGCAGGCCCGCAAGATGGTGGAAGCCTCCCGGCAACTGAAATTCCCGGTGCTGGCCGGATCCTCCCTGCCGATGACCTGGAGGCTGCCGCCTCTGGATTTGCCGATGGGCAGCCGGGTGGAGCAGGCCCTGTTGGTGGGCATCGGCTTCGGGCGTTCCGATCGCTACCGGGCCCTGGAAACCCTGCAGGCCATGGTCGAGCGTCGCAGCGGCGGCGAAACCGGTGTGCGGTCGGTGCAGGCGGTGGCGGGTGAAGCGGTGTGGCGCGCCGGCAGCAGCGGCCGTTGGTCCCGGGAACTGCTGCAGGCGGCCGTGGCCCGTTCCGACTCCCTGCAGGGAGAGACACTGAAGGATGGGCGTCCCAGGGACCTGGCCGGCAGCGGGGAACTGCCCCGGCTGGTCGAGCATCCGGAAGTCTGCCTGGTGGACTATTCCGACGGGATGAGCGCCGCGGTGCTGATGCTCAACGGAGCCGTGGGGGACTTTACTTTTGCGGCCCGTCTCCGCGACGTTTCCGAGGTGGCATCGACCCAGTTGCTTCTCCCCCCGGGACCCAACCATGCCGGCTCGGTCTGCCTGGCGGCCCGGATCGAGGACCTGATTCAATCCGGGCGGAGTCCGGTTCGCCCCGAACGGGCCTGGATCGCCGCCGGCATCCTGGATCGCTGGATCGAATCCGGAGAAAAGGGTGGCCTCGTTCTGGAGACCCCGGAATTGACGCTGGAGTACCGCCCCACCGCCGAATCCTCTTTTTGCGGATCCTGATCGTGTTGACCAAGCAGGAACTGTTACAACCCCTGGCGTCGCTGAGGACGGACGAGGTGGTGGTGACCACCATGGGCGTGGTGCGGCCCTGGTCCAGGTTTTCGGACAGCCCGTTGGACTTCGCCTCGGCGGACAGCGCCATGGGCCACGTTGCCGATCTGGCCCTGGGCATTGCCCTGGCCCAGCCCCAGCGCAGGGTCATCTGCCTGAACGGTGACGGCAGCCTCCTGATGACCCTGGGCTCCCTGGCCACGGTGGTGGAGGCCGGAGCCCCCAACCTGATCCTCTTCACGGTTGAAAACCGGACCTTTGAAATCACCGGCAATCAGGCCATTGCGGGCGCCGGCCGGGTCGACTTCGCCGGATTGGCCCGGGCGGCGGGTTTCGGCAGGGCCTACGCTTTCGATGATCCGGTCCGCTACGCCCGGAGCCTCCCCGGGATTCTGCGGGAACCCGGGCCTGTGTTCGTGAATGCCCGGGTCGAACCCGGATCCGAAGGTCCGCTGTTGCGCAGCCGGAAGGGGGAGCCGGTGGCATACCTGCAGCCCTCGCTGGCCGAGTCGGCCCACCGATTGAGGGAAGCACTGATTTATTGTTAGGGACTTGACGCGGATGTTTGGTATTCTGATACACGGCGCGGGTCGCGCGTTTGACGGCCCGGCAACCTGTTTCGCCAAGCGGCGCTCCGGCGATCATTCAGGGGCGGCAGGGCCGCCCAGCTCGCCGGCATTTTCGGAATACACGATATTTAGCTTAAATTCTCAGACATTTCGCAGTGGGAATTTCCGGCTCGTGGACGGCTCAGAGAGTCTTCCTTTGCGAAGCCACGGACACCAGGGAAGCCCTCCGGGGACCGGAGGGTCCAGTCCCATGGTGACCGTCAGGGCCGGTTGCAGGTTTTGAAAGGAGAATCATGAGAGAAGTGACCTTGGGAATAGGAGGAGCCGCCGGAGACGGATTGGACAAGACCGGCGACACCTTCGCCAAGACCGCCTCCCGCTTGGGACTGTATCTGTACGCCTACAACAGTTACCAGTCCATCATCCGCGGAGGCCACATCTGGTTGCGCGTGAGGATGGGCGAGGAAAAGGTCTACTCTCACGGGGACCACCTGAATCTGCTGATCGCGCTCAATCAGGACACCCTGGAGAGGCATGCCCGGGAAGTGGAGCCCGGCGGAGCTGTCCTGTTCAATTCCGACAAGCTGACCCTCGACTCCTCGCTGTTCGAAAGCCAGGTTCTGCCGGTGCCGATGCCCGTGCGGGAGTTGCTGAAGCCGCTGGGGAAAACGCTTCCCGTCATGCAGAACACGGTATCTCTGGGCGCGGCCATCTTCCTTCTGGGGCTGGATTTCGAGATGATGGCCGAAGTCCTGGCCGACACCTTCCAGCACAAGGGCCAGGAAGTGGTCAACCAGAACGTGCAGGTAGCCAAGGCGGGCTACAACTACGCCAAGGAAAAGTTCGTGCCCCTGGGGTATGAATGGAACTTCAGCCGCATCCGCAGACCCTTCATCACCGGAAACGAAGCCATGGCCCTGGGTGCGGTCGCCGCCGGCTGCAAGTTCTATTCCGCCTACCCCATGACCCCCGCTTCCACCATCCTGCACTGGATGGTCGCTCATGCCGACCGCTGCGGGATCGTGGTCAAGCAGTGCGAGGACGAAATCGCGGTCGCCAACATGGCTGTCGGCGCCGGCCTGGCCGGGGCTCGCTCCATGTGCGCCACTTCGGGCGGCGGGTTTGCCCTGATGACCGAAGCCGTGGGTCAGGCCGGCATGATCGAAGCGCCGGTCGTGTTCATCACGGTCCAGCGGGGCGGTCCTTCGACCGGAATTCCCACCAAGACCGAGCAGGCCGATCTGAACCAGGCCCTGGGGGCGTCCCAAGGCGATTTCCCGCGCATCATCATGGCTCCGGCCGACGTGACCGAGGCCTACTACACCGCCGCCGAAGCCCTGAACCTGGCGGACAAGTACCAGCTCCCGGTGATCATTCTCTCCGATCTGCTGCTCTCGGAACATCCCGAGACCATCGAGAGGGATGCGCTCAAGCCCGACCTGGTGATCGACCGGGGCCAACTGGTGACCGAGTGGCCGGAAGGCAACGGCACCTACAAGCGCTACGCCTTCACCGAGTCGGGAATATCTCCCCGAGCCCTGCCCGGGACCAAGAACACGGTCTACGTTTCTCCCACCGATGACCACGACGAGGAAGGGATTCTGATCAGCGACGAGTACACCAGTCCGCCGGTGCGGCGCAAGGTGCAGGAAAAGCGCATGCGGAAGCTGGAAGGAGCCCTGAAGGAGTTGCCGCCGCCGCAAATCGAGGGGCCGGAGGATGCGGATATCACCCTGGTCGGCTGGGGATCCTGCAGGGGCGTGATTCGAGAGGCCGCCGAGATGCTGAGATCGGAAGGCATCGCCACCAATCAGCTCCATTTCAAGTATCTGCTGCCCTTTCACGCCAAGGAAGCCCTGGAAATCCTGAATGGATGCCGGAAAACCATTGGCGTGGAGGTGAACTACACGGGTCAATTTGCCCGTCACTTGAGGTCCGAGACCGGTTTCTCCCTGGATGACATGGTCCTGAAGTATGACGGGGAGCCTTTCGAGCCGGCCTTCATCGTGAACCGGGTCAAGGAGATCGTGCGAGGCGAGTCGCTGTCGCTGGAGGTCACCCGGGAGGAGGCACAGGAAATTGCCTATCACTACATTCGAACCCATTTGGGCAACTCGGTGCGGCCGGCCTCCATGCAGGTGCGGAACGGCGCATCGGCGGAAGAACCCACCTGGAGCATCGAGCTGGTGAGCCGGAAGGGCGGCGAAAAGACCGGAGACCTGATCGTTGGGCAGCGGACCGGGTCTACATATGCCTGGCAACCGGTCTCGACGGTATCCCGGGATTGAGAGGGACATCCGAGTGAAGTCGGAGACGCAACCGACGGATCTATCGGGTTTGGTATCATTTTGGAATTGATTTGCCGCGCCGCCTGAAACGGCGCAGGAAGAACGGAGAGGCTTAAGACCCTATGGAAATGACGATTTCTTTACCCATCAGCACCTATGAAAGCATCATCGATCCGGACTGGTGTCCGGGCTGTGGCGATTTCGGTGTTCTCAGGGGCGTCAAGATGGCGGCCGGAAAACTGGGCATCAAGCCCGAGGAGCTGTTCACAGTTTCAGGGATCGGCTGCTCCTCCAACCTGCCGGGTTACATCCATGCCTACGGCGTCCACAGCCTGCATGGCCGGGCCGTGGCCGTGGCTTCCGGGATCAAGTTCGCCAACCAGGACATGAACGTGGTGATTACCGGCGGGGACGGAGACGGTTACGGAATCGGTCTGGGCCACTTCGTGCACGCCATGCGTCGCAACCTGGACCTCACCTACATCGTCATGAACAACCAGATCTACGGATTGACGACCGGCCAGGCCTCCCCCACCACCATGAAGGAGGTGCGCACCAAGTCCACCCCCCGGGGGAACGCCGAAATGCCCCTCAATCCCATCGCGCTGGCCATTGTCTCCGGCGCCACCTACGTGTCCCGGGCCTTTTCGGGCGAGCCCAGGCACATGGCCGATGTCATCGCCGGGGGCATCGCCCACAAGGGATTTGCCCTGGTGGATGTCTTCAGCCCCTGTGTGACCTACAACAAGATCAACACCTACCCCTGGTTCAAGAAGCGGGTCTACAAGCTGGAAGATGACCCGGACTACGATGCCACCGACCACCAGGGAGCCTTGACCCGGGCCTATGAATGGGGGGATCGCATTCCCCTGGGCCTCTTTTACCGGGAAGAGCAGCCGACCTACGAGGAGAGCGAGCCGGCCATGAAGGAGGGCCCCCTGGTGCACCAGAAGCTGGGTCTGGAGAAGGAGCTCTTCGACGACCTGATGGAGGAATTCGTCTAGGCCTTACAAGCACTCGTCCCCGGGGAGATTATCGGGACGTGTCGTTTTTGCAGGAACGCCGGCAACCCACCCTCGGCCCCCCCCGCCCCCCCGGGGCGGCCCGGGGCGGACCCCAAAAGGGGGCGCCCGGACCAAAAA
>JAPPFQ010000196.1:0-3110 GCA_028875135.1 Acidobacteriota bacterium | reverse complement strand
CCACGCGCCCCGGGGTATTTTTGCGGCCGGTGTGGTTTTTGCCGCACCGCCGCCAACCCCCCGGCGCCCCCGGCCCCCCGCCTGGGGCGACGCGTGGCTGACCCGAATCGGTCGCGCCCTTCCGAAACACACCGCCCCTCCAGAAACGACCAATAGGTCCCAAGGCCTGTGCTGGGCAGGCGTCCATCCGTCAGGGGTTCAGCAACTCGAGCGCGATGGACGTCAAGGCCTTGACGCCCGTCTTGAGGGTGGGCTCCGGGTCGGGCGCGTACCGGCTGGAGTGAAGCGAGGGCAGGCGAGGGGCCCCCGGTTTCCGGCTGGCTTCCATCTTCTGCGGGGCAACGGCGCCGAGCCAGAACATGCAGACCGGCACCTTCTGCGGGGTCCTTCCGTAGAGGCCGAAATCCTCTCCTCCCATCACCGGTTTCAGATCCAGCACATTGTCCTCGCCCAACACCCGGGCCATGGCTCGGATGGCCCGCCGCGCCAGCGCCGGATCGTTGTAGGTGGGTGGAGTGCTGTCCAGAATCGACATCAGCGGCAGACGGTCCGGGGGCATCCCGGCGGCGCGGGCGATCCCCTCCGAGATCCGCCCGATGCCGTCTCGGATTCTGTCGCGGGTTTCATCGGTGTAGTAGCGGACGGTGAGCTGAAGCCGGACCTCGTCGGGAATGATGCTGTGCTTGGTGCCCCCATGGATGGATCCCACCGTGACCACCGCCGGATCGATGGCCGGAATTTCCCGGCTGACGATGGTCTGGAGCGAGAGCACGGTCTGAGCGGCCATGACCACGGGGTCCTTGGTGGTGGAAGGATAGCCGCCGTGTCCCGATACCCCCCGAACCACCAGATCGACGGAATCGACCCCTGCAAGGGCATAGCCGCTGCAGACGCCCACCCGGCCCGCCTGCATGCCGGCGTCGTTGTGGAGCGCGATGGCGTAGTCGGGGACCGGAAACTTCTCGAACAATCCGTCGGCCAGCATGGCCTTGGCCCCGGCACCCCGTTCTTCGGCAGGCTGAGCCACCATCATCAGGGTGCCCTTCCAACGTTTTTTCTCACGGCCCAGGATTCGCGCAGCCCCCACGAAGCAGGTCATGTGGACGTCGTGGCCGCAGGCGTGCATGAGGCCGATGGATTGGCCGTCCGGATCCTGAATGCGGACTTTGCTGGCGTATTCCAGGCCGGTCTCCTCGGTGATGGGGAGTCCGTCCAGGTCGGTTCTGAGCATGAGGGTCGGCCCCTCCCCGTTTCTCAGAAGTCCGACGACGCCGTGCCCTCCGATGCTCCGGCTCACCTCGAAGCCCGATGCCTCCAGCTCCTGAGCCATGCGCTGAGCGGTCCGCGCCTCTTGAAAGGCGATCTCGGGGTTGGCGTGCAGGTGGCGGTAGAGTTCGAACAGGGACGGGAACTCGCGGTCCACTCTGGGAGGGATCCAGGAGAGCTCGGAACCGGATGACTGCGCCAGGCCGAGTGGAAGGACCTGGATGAAGAACCAGCAAAGGGCTGCCACCGAAAGGATTCGCCTGGCGACGCCAGGGACGAATGAGGTATTCCTTTGGAACGGGGGCTTGAACGGCATTTTCAAGGCTTCCGAAACCTCCGGTTCAGCAATCTCCAGGACCCTCCCGGGTTACCCGGGAGGCAGGTTTCAATGCCCCGGAGACCCGATCCCGTTGCCCTGGATCAGGTGGCGGGTGATGGTGGCGCCTACCGTGGAGAAATCCTCCAGGGGGATGAACGGCAACTGCTTCTGCCGGCAGAGATTGGCCAGCCTGCTCCGGGCAAAGACCAGGTCGGCCTGGTTGGCGGCGCGCAGGTCGGACAAGCCGTCTCCCAGGAAAGCGGTGGCGTAGCCGGCCGACCGTGCCCGGACCAGCGCTGCCCCCTTGTCGTGGCCCCAGGGGGTGTCGTCCAGGAAACGCAAGGTCCAGCGGTGGTCGATGATCTCCAGGGGATTGGCCAGCAGCTTCACGTGATCGAGCCCGTAGGGCGCCAGCAGTCGCTCGATGACGTCCTTGATGCCGGCACTCAGAACGGTCAGGGGGATCTCCCGGCGCCGGCACCATTGGGCAAAAGGTGGAAAGGATTCGTCGATTTCAACCCGCTGCCTGAGAAAATCCAGGACCTGATCGAGGCTGCCCCGGATGGTTGCCACTTCGGCCGCGATCCCGTCGCGAAGGGAAATTTCTCCACTGGCGATCTTGCCGCCGATGTCTCTGCGAAACTCCACCCCCCCGAAGGTTTCCGCCAGCAGGTTGATGGTGTCGGGATGAGCGATGGTCCCGTCGAAGTCGCTGAAGACGGCCACCCGACGGGTTCTGGAACTGGAGTCACTCATGAGAATTCGGCAGACCGGCGCCGGGCGGATGCGAAGGGCCTACTGAGGCCAGCCCCTCGTGAGAAAAATGGGTCAGTCTCCGGGTTCGGGACTGCTGACCGCAGAGACGAACGAGATCATCCTTCAAGTCGGTCCCGGCGCACAACCAAAATCGTTTTCTTTCGTCAACTATGCCCCGGACCGTTTCCATCCCGACGAGTGGCAAAAGCTGGAGGTTGTGGGTGGGTTCTGCTGTTAGAATGGGGAGGTTTTCGCGAGCCTTTTTGAATACTTCTTGAGGAGACTGCAAACATGGCAAAAAAGATCGGCATCAACGGGTTTGGCAGGATTGGACGGCAGGTTCTCAGAGCGATTCTGGAGAGACATCCGGATACTATCGAGGTGGCGGCCGTCAACGACCTGTTTCCCGCCGAGACCAATGCTCATCTGCTGAAATACGATACCACATACGGACCTTTTCCGGGGACGGTCGCGGCCGAAAACGGTTCCCTGGTGGTGAACGGCCGCAGGATCAGGATCATGGCCGAGAGGGATCCGGCAGCCATCGGCTGGGCCGATCTGGGGGTGGAGTTGGTGATCGAGTCCACCGGAGTCTTCACCGACGCCAACAAGGCCAAGGCCCACATCGAATCGGGCGGCGCCAGGAAGGTGATCATCTCCGCCCCGGCCAAGAACGAGGACATCACCATCGTGCTCGGGGTCAACGGGGACCGATACGACCCCGAGAATCATCGGGTGGTTTCCAACGCTTCCTGCACCACCAACGGGC
>JAPPFQ010000195.1 GCA_028875135.1 Acidobacteriota bacterium | reverse complement strand
CCGCACCAAACTGAAGCGTCTATATCCGACACTTCAGACGTGACTTGACACTAGCCGTTTCCTGAAGAGAATCCTGTGTATCCTGTGCATCGATGTTAATAAACCATCTGCTCATGCTCGACTTTGAACCGGTTACCAGCCAACAGAGGTCATGGGAGGAAGTCCAACCGGGAGCGCGGGCCGGGTTGCCGGGCCACAGCCGTGTCGATGCGGCACAGCCGTCCCGCTTCGTGTCCCTTCGTGTGTCTTCGTGGATCACTCTTTTTTCTTTTGTTTCAAATGAGCCTAGAAGGCGGCAGCAACGTCTCTGCTGCTCGGGCTTCCATGCGACCAACGGACTACCGGCGGCCCAGGGCCCACCAGCACAGCAGGCCCACTCCGGCAACCAACAGGCTGCGCAGGCGGCGGACCAGAGAGAGAGTCACGCCCACGGCGGCCGGGAGGCTCAGCAGGGCGAGCACCAGGGCGTAGGCTCCCTCGGCTACCCCCAGTTGCATGGGAACGAAAAGAAAAAGGAGGCTGATGAACTTGCTGGCGGTTTCAATCAAAAGCGGGTAGAGCAGCGGCGGTGGATCCCCCAGCACCGCCAGCACCCAGTACACCTCCACAATCAGCAACAGGTGGGCCGAAACTTCCAGCACGACGACCACCAGGAACTGTGCCGGCCGGTCGTAGACCACACGGAAGAGGACCTCCTCCATCTCTTTCACCCGTTCCAGGTGAGGCGTCACCCGGCTGGAGAACCAGGGTCGCCGGCTGAGCCGTTCGAGAACGGAATGAAAGAGATAGGATCGGCGGACAAAGGCAATTACGGCTACCAGCAGGATTCCGCCGAGCAGGAGCACGCCGGCCCAGACCGAAGCCCGCAGGGAAGGCTCCAGGGGGAACCGGAGGGCCAGGACGGCGAATCCTGCGGCGGCAATGGCCACAGCGCTCAGGTTGTAGAAGAGGATCTCGGACAGGGTGGAGGCAAAGGCCTGGTGGAGAGCCAACCCTCTCCTCTTGAGCAGCCAGGCCTTGGCGGGCTCCGCCAGCAGAGGCCCGGTGGAGGTCAGGACCCGCACGGCTTCCCCGGAGATTCGAATCCACAGGACATCCCAATAGGACATCCGGATGCCGAGCAGGCAACGGTTGAGCGCTGCCGCCCGCACACCCTGGTAGAGGGCGTGGATGCCTGCCAGGGCCGCCAGGTGCCAGCCGATCTGCAGCAGCAGGGAGAGAATCCGGCCGGGACCGAGCCGATAGACCAGGTAGATCGCCAGGCCCAGGCCCAGCAGCATCAGCAGGGCGCGCAGGGTTCTGCGGCCGGTCGCGTGCATCATTGGCGGGGTCAGCGCGGGGTCAAGGGCCGGATGTTCTTCTCGACCCGATTCAGAGGATGACGGAACGCTTGCCGCCGCAGCCTCTTGAGATTGGGGTATCCGTCGGCCTGCTCGCGGGCCCACTCTTCGGCGAAACGCCCGTTGCGGATGTCCCTCAGGGTGTCCTTCATGCGCTGCCTGACTTCTTCGGCGGGGAGCTGTTCGTGCCGGGTCAGCGTTCCATACTGGGAGGTCGGTGAGTGATAGCGGGTCTGCTCGAACATTCCCTCGACCGCCATCTTGTGGAAAATCTCGCCGGCCTCTCCGGAGGCGTAAAACTCCAGGGCAACCAGTTCGGGGGGCACTCCCGCCTCCACCAGCACCTCGTAGGAGAGCAGCAGGGCCTGGTTGAATAGCGGCCACAAGGCCTGCTCGCCAAAGAGGTTCACGTCGGCCTCGTCCTGGAAGGTGCACTCCAGGACCCCGGCGCGGGTGCACCCCACCCCCTTGGCCAGCGCCAACGCGATTTGGCGGGCCTGGCCGGAGGCGTCATGGCCCACGGCCACGAAGGCCGGAACGCCCTTTCCCTCCACGAACAGCTCGCGGACGGTGACGCCCATGGCGCGGGGAGACATCATCACCACGTCGACGTCGGGAGGAGGCTGGATGCACTTGAAGCGGTAGCCGTAGCTGCTGGCGAAGTCCAGCACCTGCCCGCCGCGGATGTGCTTTTGCATGTGACGTTCGTAGACCTGCTGCTGGATTTCGTCCGGAATTCCCACCAGCACCAGGTCGGCCCTGGAGGTCGCCTGAGCGATGGAGAAGACCGGAAACCCGTCCCGCTGGGCTTCCTGGTAGTAGGCGTCCCGGCGGTTGCCCACGATCACTTCCATGCCGCTGTCGCGCAGGTTGCGGGCCTGGGCGCTTCCCTGGTTGCCGTATCCGATCACGCCGATGAGGCGGCCTTGCAGGGGGGCCAGGTCAACGTCTTCATCGAAATAGATCTTGCGCACGAGTCTGCCTCCTTTTCAGCGAATTCAATCATGTCAGCCACATGGAAACGCCACTCCCGTGATCCTTCACCGCCGCTAGACATGGACAGCCTCCCGCTCGACATAAGGACGCATTTCGGCCCGTAGCGCTTTCTGTGTTACCAGATCGACGGAACGTCCCAGCAGGTCTTCCAGGTAAAACTGGGTGCCGAAGTAGTCTTTGGAGGTTGCCGGTCCCTCGAATCGAACCAGGATGTCGATGTCGCTGTCTTCCGATGCCTGGTCGCGAGCCACGGAGCCAAAGAGGACGAGATCGGTGACCCCGAATCGTTGCGAAAGGGTCGCCTTATGCGCTCGCAGCACCTTCAGGACTTCATCTCTGGTCATGGGTGCTCCAGTATGGGTTGGAAACGGACAGGGGTGAACCTTGTTCGGCGGCATGTCAGGGAGAGGAGCGGGCCGGTTGCCTAGTGACGAATCCGCACTCTCCCCGGAGAAATGACAGTGAACGCAGAGAGCAGTTCGTGGCCTCGGTCCGTAAATACAGCCGATACGATCCGTGCTTTTGTTTCCGCGGATTGCCCCGTTAAACGAATGAGCACAACGCCCGAGTGGATCTGTCCCATACGAAATATCAGTTCGCCGAAGTCTTTATCCGCTGTAATCAGCAAGGCGCCGTTCTGGTTCGCTTGATGCAGCACGGTATCGTCATCAATGCTTGGCTCCGATTCTGCAACGTATACCACGGTGTGGCCGTCCTGACGCAAGCGCTCAACGATGGGTTTGTCCACGCTTTCGTCTGCCAGCAGGTTCATGGATTTTGCTCAGCGGTTGGATACACAACATCGGCGCGCAGAGCTCGAGCAGCGAAATTCAGGGCTGCCAGAATGCTTTCCCTGGTCAAACGGGGGTGAGCCTCCAGGACTTGGTCAATCGTTTCACCTGCAGAGAGCTTTTCCAGAATCAACTCTACGGTAATGCGTGTGCCTGCGACGACGGGCTTCCCCATCATGATCGCGGGATCAGATTGAATGAGTTCAGCACCCATTGCTTACCTCCTGAGAAACGTTGGGGACGTTGTTGAATTACTGGAATAACTTGAGAAACGTTGGGGACGTTGTTGAATTACTGGAATAACTTGGAAGGGCTACTGAGAAAAGGCGACGCGTGGATCGTCTCTATACACTAACCCTGATCGTCTTCGGAATGAATGGCGACACCCAGTTATTTTCGTAATTCAACAACCTTCCCTGTTCTGTTCTCCTGGCGGGCAGGATGAGCACCGAGGCTCACCACCCAGTTATTTGGCACTTATGGGCGACCTTCATCTCGGTCGATGCCTGGTCGCGAGCCACGGAGCCGAAGAGGACCAGATCGGTGACCCCGAACCGTTGCGAAAGGGTCGCCTTGTGCGCTCGCAGCACCTTCAGGACTTCATCTCTGGTCATTGGTGCTCCCGTGGAGTCGTCGAGCTCCCTTTGGCGGAACCGCCGTCCTGACCCGGCTTGGCGAGGCTTTTCCCGAATACCCATTCTATCACTCCCGACTTCGCCTGATGGTCGGTGGCCGGGATCCGCGCCGAACACGGGAATGGACATCAGCATGTAGTCTGGGGGCCCGAGACTGACGATTAACCCGGAGAGTCTTCCGTCTGCCGATATTGGCCCACCACCAGCCCCTTCAACCTGGAAGCCGGTGGAGCTTCGAAGTAGCGGCTGGCCAGCCAGCCTACCGCCACCGTGGGCAGGCAGGTAAAGGCGCCGTACCATTGGCCGCCGACGTGGGTCCAGGCCAGGGCCAGGGTCAGCGAGCCCGCCGCCAGGCCGATCAGCACACCCGCCGCATTGGCCCGTTTGGACAGCATTCCCAGCAGGAAGATGCCCAGCAGCAGACCCAGAAACGTGCCCGAGAGGCTGATGATGAGCTGGTAGACCTCGGACTGCTGGTAGAGGATCAACACCGCGGCCAGGATTCCGCCGGCGCCGAAAAGCGCGCAGAGCATCCGGCTGAACCCCACCTTGAGCTGGCGGTTGGACATCCAGTCGCAGACCACGGTGGCGGTCAGGGCGTTGATGCCGCTGTCGATGCTGCTCATGGCCGCCGCAAACAACCCCGACAGCAACAGCCCCAGCAGGCCCACCTGGGCGATCTCGGTCAGCACGAAGTTGGGCAGAATCTGGTTTTGATGGAGAGGGGGAAACCCTGCGGCGGCTGTGGCGGCCCCCGGGACGTCCTGGTGGTAGAAGGCGTACAGGGTGGAGCCCACCAGGAAGAAGATCAGGCATACGGCCCCCGACATCACCCCGTTGACGATCAGGGAGCGCTGGGCTGCGCGCGGCGTGGGCATGGACACGTACCGCTGCACCGCCGTCAGCGTCACCGCGTACCAGGGGAAGAAGGCGAACAGCCCGATGGCCAGGGAAGAATAGACGTTGTCCACGCCGGGCGACATGTCGAAGCGAAGGTCGAACATCTCGAACTTGCCGTGGGTCTGCCCCATCTCGATCATACCGGCCCAGCCTCCCTCGATCCGCCCCAGCGCCAGCCACAGCACGGCCAGCATGCCGCCTCCCAGGGCGACGGCCTGAAAGATGTCGGTCCAGATCACGGCCTTGAACCCTCCCAGAGCCGTGTAGAGGGTGGCGAAGGCGCCGATGCCCACCAGAAGCCAGGCCGTGGTGGCGAGGTCGTCCGTGCTCAGCCCCAGCACCGGCTCGATGACGTGGCTGACGGCGTAGAGCAGGTTCCCCATCCAGGCGAAGGTGTAGATCATGAAGAGCGAACTGCCGATCAGCCGGATGGGCCGGTTGAAGCGCAGCTCCAGGTATTCGTAGGCGCTGGTTACGCCCAGGCGGTGGAAGAGCGGCACGAAGATCCAGCCGACCACCGGCACCACCAGGAACGGAATGGTGATGATGGCGAAGTAGATGTGGTAGTTGCCGAAGGCCGCCTGGGTGGGAAGGCCCACGAAGGAGTTGGAGCTGAAGATGGAGGCGAACATGGAGAGGCCCACCGGCAGCCAGGACATTTTCCGCCCCCCCAGGAAAAAGTCCTCGTTGGAGTGCTGCTCGCGGGCGAACCACAGGCCCAGGGCCAGCACCGCCACCAGGTAGCCGCCAAAGAGGGTCCAGTCCAAAGGGTGCAGGAGTCCCAAGGGCTCAGCTCCAATCCGATCCGAATTCGGTCAAGGCCGTCAGCCCCGGGATTCTAGGAACGCCCGTCGTGCGAGTCAAGCCGCCCGCCGCCCAGCCTAAAAGCGGCCTTGAGCCCTTGAAGGGGCTTGGTTAGACTATGCAGTAGGCGCCGGAGAGTACGGGACTCGCGAGCGCCTCTTCCCACGGAGAACCCTCGGCATGTCGTTCCATCGGCTCAGTATCGCCGCCTGGCTGGTCGTCTTATCGGCGCCGGTCGGGCTGGGCGCGTCGGATTCCGGACAGGCCGAGTTTTTCGAGAAGCGGATCCGGCCGCTGCTGGTCGAACGCTGCCATGCCTGCCACAGCGGCGAAACCTCCAGTCCCATGGGAGGGTTGAGGCTCGATTCGGCCGATGCCATGCTGGCGGGGGGCAGCCGAGGCCCGGCGGTTACGCCCGGCAGCCCGGAGGAGAGCCTGCTGGTCAGGGCCGTTTCCTTCGAGGACGCAGATCTCAAGATGCCTCCCACGGGCCGGTTGAGCGATCGGGAAATCGCCGACCTGGTTCAGTGGGTGAGGTCGGGAGCCTTCTTTCCCCAAGCCGGATCGACCTCGACCGACCAGGGTGGAGGTATCGACTGGGAAGCGGGCCGCCGGTTCTGGTCTTTCCGGCCCATCGAGCCCCCCCGGCTTCCGGCGGTCGAAGACAGCCGCTGGGTTTCCTCTCCGGTCGACACCTTCGTGCTCTCCGGGCTGGAGGCCAAGGGACTGACGCCGGCCCCGCCCGCCGACAGGCGAAGCTGGCTCCGCCGGGTGACCTTCGGTCTGACGGGCCTGCCGCCCTCGGCGAGCGAGGTCGAACGGTTCGAGGCCGATCATTCCCCCGAAAGCTTTCGGAGGGTCGTGGACCGGCTGCTCTCCTCACCCCACTACGGCGAGCGCTGGGGACGCCATTGGTTGGACCTGGTCAGCTTTGCCGAAACCAACGGTCACGAGTTCGACCACACCAAGGCCGATGTCTGGCGCTACCGGGACGCCGTCATTCGGGCCTTCAACCAGGACGTTCCCTATGACCGCTTCGTTCGCGAGCACGTGGCTGGAGATCTTCTGGCGGAAAAGCGATTGGGGCCGGACGGGATCCACTGGGAATCTCCGGTCGGCACCAGTTTTTTCTGGTTGGGCGAACGCCTCAACGGCGCCATTGACTCCGTCAAGGCCCGGGCCGACGAGGTCGACAACCAGATCGACGTTCTCTCCAAGGCCTTCCTGGGCTTGACGGTGGCCTGCGCCCGCTGCCACGACCACAAGTTCGACCCCATCCCCACCAGCGACTACTACGCCCTGGCCGGGGTTCTGCACAGCACCGATTTTGCCCAGGCGGTCATCGATTCGGCCTCCCGGCGGCAGGAGATCGCTTCCCTCCGGCAGCGGATTCGGGACCGGACTTCCGCTATGGAGGCTCTGCTGAAGCCCGCCCGCTGGAGCATGGCTCGGCAGATCGAGCCCTACTTGCTGGCGGCGGCCGAGTTGGCTTCCCCTCGAGCCTCGGCCCAGCCCTCGGCGGTGGCTGAGGTGGCTGGACGGCGGCTGTTGGATGCCGGCCTGTTGCAAGCCTGGGTCGAGACCCTCCGCCAGGCCTGTGGGGAGCCGGAGGATCTGTTCTACCCGCTGGCCGCCCTGATCGACGGCCTGGCCAGCCGGCGTTTCGGCTCCTTTGCCGAGGGGATGGAGGCCGTTCGCGGCCAATTGGGCAGGCGGGTTCAACCGGAGGGGAATGACAAGGCCGCGGGCCCGGAGCGGGTCGATGTGCTGTTCGAGGACTTCGGCAAACCGGACTTCGAGGGATGGACCGTGCGGGGACAGGCCTTCGGAACCGGACCGGCGCGGGGGATTTCGTCCAACCAACCACTCCGCGACTTCCAGGGCCAGCCCCTGGCCAACTCCTTCAGCGCCGGGTCCAACCGATTCATGGGCAGCCTGACCTCCCGCAAGTTCACCCTGCCCGAGCTGCCCCGGGACTACCGGGATCATGGCATCTACCTGCATGTGAGGCTGGCCGGCCGCCAACCGGAGGTGTCTTCCGGCAGCCAACCCTTCCCTACCCTGGCCCTGAGCCTGATTGCGGACGGAGTGAGAAGCTCGACCTTTGTTCCGCAGGGCAGCCGACTGCAGTGGAAGACCTCCCGTATGACCATTCAGGTGGGACGAATCTGCCATTTCGAGATCCTGGACCGCAGTGCCGGCGGGCATATCGTTGTGGACAAGATCGTCTTCTCCAACTCCAAGGAACCTCCCCTCACCCTGGATGCACCCCACCGGGACCTGCTGCAAAGGATCGTCTCGGGGAACCCCTCCTCACTGGATGCCCTGGTCCGAACCTACCGGGACCTGTTCCTGGAAGCCTTGGGCGCCCCGAGCCCGTTGGCTCCCGGCCACCGCTGGCTGCTGGCCTCTCTCAGTCCCGGCGGCCGCCTGGAAGATCTCGGCGCTCTCCTGTGGCCGCAAGAGCGGGATGCGGTGGCCCGGATGCAGGGTCAACGCCAGGTTCTGGACGACCGGGTGCCGGCCTCCCGATTCGCCATGAGCAGCCAGGACAGGGATCCACGCAATGTGCGCGTCCACCTGAGAGGGGATCACAAGAACCTGGGCCGGGAGGTTCCGCGCCGCTTCCTGCAGATCCTGGCCGGGAAGGATCAACCCCCCATTCCGGAGGGAAGCGGCCGCCTGCAGTTGGCCGACCGGTTGGTCGACCCGCGGAATCCTCTGACGGCTCGGGTAATGGTCAATCGCATCTGGAAACACCACTTCGGGGAAGGCCTGGTGCGCTCGGTGGACAATTTCGGCAAGCAGGGCGACCGGCCCAGCCATCCCGAGCTGCTGGATTTTCTGGCCCATCGCTTCATGAGGGAAGGGTGGTCGGTCAAGGCCATCCAGCGCCTGATTCTGCTGAGCAGCACCTATCGGATGTCCGGTCGGAAGGACGCCCGGGCGATGCGGCTCGATCCCGGCAACCGGCTGCTCCATCACGTCTCCGTGCGCAGGCTGGAAGCCGAGGCGGTCCGCGATTCCGTGCTGGCCGTGAGCGGCAACCTCGATCGCCAACTCTTCGGTCCCAGCGTGCCGCCCCACATCAGCCCCTATCAGGACGGCCGGGGCAAGCCCAAGTCGGGGCCGCTGAATGGGAACGGCCGGCGCAGTCTCTACGTGCAGGTCCGCCGCAACTTCCTGACGCCCCTCTTCCTGGCTTTCGATTACCCCCCGCCCATATCGACCATCGGACGCAGAGGGGTCTCAACCGTTCCCTCCCAGGCTCTGATGATGCTGAACAACGAGTTCATTGCCGGGGAGGCTCGAGACTGGGCCCGGCGCATGGTTGCCGAGGAGACCGACCCCGGCCGCCGCGCCGAGCGCATGGTGCTCGAGGCCTACGGCCGGCCCCCGGAGCAGCGGGAACTGAAGGATCTGCTTCAGTTTGCGGCATCAGCCCAGGATCGCTACCGCGGCCTGGCCGAGAAGGAGAAAAACGGGGAGAGCGTGGAACAACGGGTGTGGGCCGACCTGGGGCACGCCTTGATGAACTCGGCTGAATTCATCTATCTGCGTTGAGGGACTGACATGCATTGGGCAAATTCTTCCCCGCCTGGAATCAGCCGCCGCGAAATGCTATGGCGGTGCGCCAACGGTTTCGGCGGGCTGGCCCTGTCCTGTCTCCTGGCCGAGCAGCAGGGCCTGGCCGCCGGAACCTCGACCTCTCCGCTGGCTCCCAGAGCCACTCACCACCCGCCCAGGGCCAAGTCGGTGATCTTTCTCTTCATGGACGGGGGGCCGTCGCAGATGGACACCTTCGACCCCAAGCCCAGGCTGCAGAAGGAGAGCGGCCAACCCATCCGAATGGATACGCCGGCCACCGTTTTTCAGATCAGCCGGATGGTGCTGGGGTCGCCTTACAGCTTCAAGCGCTACGGCCACTCGGGGGCCGCGGTCAGCGAGCTCTTTCCCCACCTGGCCACCTGCGTGGATGACATGACCTTCCTTCGGTCCATGGTGGCCGACCACTCCGAGCACACTGCCGCCAACTACTTCATGCACTCCGGGACCGGCTTTCAGGGCCGGCCCAGCCTGGGGTCTTGGGTAACCTACGGCTTGGGAAGCGAGTCGGACAACCTCCCCGGCTTCATTGTGCTGGAAAGCGAAATGATTCCTCCCGGAGGGCTCGACCTGTTCGGCAGCGGCTTTCTGCCGGCCTCCTACCAGGGGACCCTGTTCCGCAAGGGTCAGCATCCGATCGCGGATATCCGGCCGCGCGAGGCCACCCCGGAGCTGCAGCTCGACAAGCTCGACCTCATCCGCAAGCTGAATGCCGGGGTGGTGGGCCGCTACGGTGCGGTCAGCCAGTTGGAGGCCACCATCGCCAACTACGAGCTGGCCTTTCGCATGCAGTCGGCGGTCCCGGAACTGTTGGAATTGGGCGACGAATCGGAAGCGACCCGGAAGCTCTACGGGCTGGATGAGCCCGAAACCGAGGAATTCGGCCGGGAGTGCCTGCTGGCCCGCCGCCTGGTGGAGCGGGGTGTCCGCTTCATCGAATGCCTCAGCCCCCAGCGGCGAATCGACCGCTGGGACCAGCACATCCGTCTGGAAGAGCGCCACCGCATCAACGCCAAGGCCACCGACAAGCCCATTGCCGGCCTGTTGAAGGACCTCAAGGCTCGCGGTCTGCTGGATGAGACCCTGGTGGTCTGGGGCGGCGAGTTCGGGAGGACGCCAACGGCCCAGACCCCGGATAGCGGCGACCTCACCCAGGTGGGCCGGGACCACAATCCCTTCGGCTTCACCATGTGGTTGGCCGGGGGCGGGGTCAAGCCCGGAACGATCTACGGAGCCACCGACGAGTATGGCTACTACGCGGTCGAGAACAAGGTGCATGTCCATGACCTCCATGCCACCATCCTCCATCTGCTGGGCCTGGACCACACCAGGCTCACCTACCGATTCAGCGGCCGCGACATGCGCCTCACCGACGTCTACGGCAACGTGGTGCACGACATTCTGTTGTAGCTGAAGGACGTTGACTTCGCCCGGGTTTCGGTCTGGTTTTCCGATTTTGTCGAGGAAGGAGGCCATGTGTTCCGGAAAATATTCCTGCGAGTTTGCATTCCGGCAATGCTTTTGGCAGCGCTCTGGGCTTTGCCTGCCCGGGGGCAGCTCTCCCCCAGGGCCGCCTGGGCGGCCACTGCCTTCAAGAACTACCGGGTGCAGCCTGACATCACCTATCTCACCGCCAGCAACTGGCAGGCTGAGTTGGATCTGTACCAGCCGACCGGGCTGAGCGAGCCCGCGCCCACCCTGGTCTACTTTCACGGGGGTGGCTGGTACACCGGCGACAAGGACGAGCCCATACTGAGGCTGCTGCCCTACCTCGAAATGGGATGGGCGGTGGTGAACGTGGAGTACCGGCGCAGCGGGGTCTCGCTGGCGCCGGCGGCGGTGGAGGACTGCCGCTGCGCCCTGCGCTGGGTTGTGGACAACGCCGGCAAGTACAACCTGGATCCCGACCGCATCGTGGTTTCCGGCCATTCGGCCGGGGGGCATTTGGCTCTGACCACCGGAATGTTGACGACCGAGGCCGGACTGGACTACCGCTGCCTTGGCGGAAAGAAAGAGCCCAAGGTGGCGGCCATCGTCAACTGGTACGGCATCACCGACGTGCTGGATCTGATCCAGGGAGACAACATTCAGCGGTACGCGCTGCGTTGGGTGGGAGTGCGGCCGGACAGGGAGTCGCTGGCCAAAAAGGTCTCTCCGCTGACCTACGTCCGCACGGACCTGCCTCCGATCCTGACGGTTCACGGCGAGAACGACCCGCTGGTGCCCTACCAGCAGGCGGTCCGGTTGCACCGGGCCTTGACCGAGGCCGGTGTTCCCAATCGCCTGGTGACCATACCCGAGGGACCCCATGGGCCCTTCAATCCCGAAGAAACCCTGCGGGCCCACACCATCATCGCTGAATTCCTGGAACAACACGGCCTGACCCGCGTGGACCGGGCGGAGCCGACCCGGTAAGGCGGATCGGACTGCCCCGGAGCCGTCCACCCGCCGCGCCGTCTCCGGTCATGCGCCGGTTGCCGGGAATTGAACGAGGCCCGATGAGCACCGCCACCAGCCAACCCGGTCGCCCTCCCTACCTCCTGGGGATCGACCTGGGAACCTCCTCCTGCAAGGTGTGCGCGGTTGACGCTTCCGGCCGTCACCTGGGGGCCCGCAGCGCCGGCTATCCCACCCTCACCCCGCGGGCCGGTTGGGCTGAGCAGGACCCCCGACACTGGGTGCCCGCGGCCATCGAGGCCACCCGCCGGCTTCTCTCGGAAAGCCCTGTCCCGCCCGACCGGGTCGGCGGCATCTGCCTTTCCAGCGCCGCCCACATTCCTGTGCTGCTGGGTGCCGGCGGCAATCCCCTCAGAAACGCCATCTTGTGGTATGACCAGCGCTCACTGGACGAGGTGGAGGAGTTGAAGTCCCGAAGGGGCGCGGAGATCTTCAGGTTGTCCCACAACAGCGTCTCTCCCACCTGGACCCTGCCCCAGTTGCTGTGGGTGCGACGGCAGGAACCGGAGGTGTGGTCCAGGGTCCACCAGGTGGCCCTTTCCAAGGACTACCTGTCGCAATGGCTCACCGGCCGCTGGACGACCGACCCCGCCACCGCCCTGTCCTCCATGCTCCTGGATGCTCATACCGGAGGTTGGTCCGAGCATTTGTTGGAGCCCCTGGGGCTGACGGCCGAGGTGCTGCCACGAGTTCATCCCTCCACGGCCCGGGTCGGTTCGCTGACGGCGGCTGCAGCCGACGACCTGGGAATTCCCTCGGGCGTGCCGGTGATCAACGGGACCCTGGACAGCGCGGCCGAGACCTACGGGGCCGGCGTGGTGCGGCCCGGCGACTGCCTGCTGCGGCTGGCCACGGCGGGAGGAATTCACCTGGTGCTGGAGGAGGCCCGCCCTCACCCCGGGCTCATCAGCTACCCTCATCCGGTGTCTCCGCTCTGGTACTCTCAAGCCGGCACCAATTCCTGCACTTCAGCCCTCCAGTGGGTGTTCCGGAGCGTCGGGGCCGGCCGGCCGGGAACCTTCCAGGAGTGGGACCCGGATGTGGGAACCGTTCCGCAGGGGGCCGAGGGGCTCTTCTTCCACCCCTACCTTTCGGGCGAGCGCTGCCCCTACTGGGACGGCCGGCTGCGGGCCAGCTTTACCGGAGCCACCTTCGGCCACCGACCCGAGCACTTCGTTCGCGCTGCCTACGAGGGTACGGCCTTCTCCCTGCGGGATGCGATGGGGGTGCTGGACGACCTGGGGGGGCCGCAGGGGACCGTCACGGTGGTGGGCGGCGGCACGGCGGGCAGGCTGTGGACCCGGATCGTCTGCGACGTGCTGGGAAAGCCCCTGCAGGTTTCGCGGGTGACGGATTCGGCTTACGGCGCGGCGCTGTTGGGGCTGGTGGGCATCGGCCTCTACCCGGATGTCTCCCGGGCCCTCGCCGGGTCCCGGCAGGAGCTGGAGGTGATTTCACCCAATAGTGAGCGAACCCGAGGCTACACCGCGCTCTTCCAGCGCTACCGGGAGATCCAGCAACAACTCCAACCGGTCTACCACACCCTGGCCGGCTGACGCCGGTACAAGCCAATAGACCTCACCAGCCCTCAATACTCGATGGGCCGCTCTTCGAAGTGGCGGTGGCGTCGATAGGCCACTCTGCAGTCGACGCGGTCCAGGGAGAGGTTCCCCTTGATGTCGCGGTCCCGCTTCAGGACGGTGACCTTCAGGGTGTTGCGTCCCTTCCTGGGCGTGAACTCCGGACCCAGATGGTAGTCGTAGCCGTATCCGTAGGGTCCGATGGAATGGGAGAGGGAATCCTGGCCCACCAGCCGATAGGTCATGTCCACCTTCTGCAGGATGGAATCGGGGAGCACCTGGCCGTTGAACTCGACCCTGACCTGATCGATGGTCGGGATGATGCCTCCGAGGCGCACCCTCAGGACCACCGAGCGAACCCGTCCCAGCTTTCGCCAGTGCTCGATGTCGTCGGCCATGGGAAAGGAAACCTCGGCCGACGCCCCTTCGGCAATCTCCTGGGGCAGACCCTTCGTTCTGTCGGGCAG
>JAPPFQ010000768.1:1094-13746 GCA_028875135.1 Acidobacteriota bacterium | reverse complement strand
AAGCCATTGCCGAGGAAAAGTCGGAGAACATCGCGCCGCGGCCGCCGGTGGTCACCATCATGGGCCACGTCGACCACGGCAAGACCTCACTGCTGGATGCGATCCGCGAAACCGACGTCACCTCCCAGGAAGCCGGAGGCATCACCCAACACATCGGCGCCTACCAGGTCGAAAAGAACCAGCGCCTGATCACCTTCCTGGACACTCCGGGCCATGAAGCCTTCACCATGATGCGGGCTCGGGGAGCCAAGGTGACCGATATCGTCGTCCTGGTGGTGGCGGCGGACGACGGCGTGATGCCGCAAACGCTGGAGGCCATCAACCATGCCAGGGCCGCCAAGGTTCCCATCGTCGTGGCCATCAACAAGATCGACCGACCCAATGCCCAGGTGGACACGGTCAAGAAGAGCCTGGCCGCGAACGGATTGACACCGGAAGACTGGGGCGGCGACACGGTAACCGTGGAAGTCTCCGCCACAGAGAAAACCAACCTGGACCTCCTGCTGGAGATGATTCTGCTGGTCGCCGACCTGCAGACCCTCAAAGCCAACCCCCAGCGAACGGCCATGGGAACCATCGTGGAAGCCAAGCTCGATCGGGGCAGAGGACCGGTGGCGACCGTCCTGGTTCAGAACGGCACCTTGAAGGTCGGGGATTCCTTTATCGCCGGCCCGGTCACGGGAAAAGTCAGGGCCATGCTGGATTTCCACGGCAAGCCGGTGCAAGCCGCCGTTCCCGCCATGCCCGTCGAGGTTCTGGGACTTGAATCCGTTCCCCATGCCGGCGACCTGTTCCAGGTTCTCAGCGATGCAAGCAGGACCAGGCAGATCGGCAACCTGCGCCAATCGAAGCTTCGCGAGAGTCAACTGGCCAAGACAGCCCGCCTCACGCTGGAACACCTGCATGAGCAGATGAGCGAAGGTGTGGTCAAGGAGCTTCCCATCATTCTGAAGGCCGACGTGCAGGGTTCGGTAGAAGTCGTGTCGGAGACCCTGTCCAAGCTCAGCAACGACAAGGTCAAGGTGAAGATCATTGACCGAGGCACCGGAGCCGTTACCGAAACCAACGTGCTTCTGGCCTCGGCTTCCAATGCCGTCATCGTCGGATTCAACGTCAGGCCGGAGAAGAAGGCGGCCGAACTGGCCTCGCAAGAGGGTGTCGACATTCGCCTGCATACCGTGATCTACAAGATCAGCGAAGAGATCCGGAACGCCATGTTGGGCCTGCTGGACCACACCTTCAAGGAGATCTGGCAAGGCACCGCCCAGGTCAGAATGACATTCAAGGTTCCCCGGGCAGGAGTGGTGGCCGGCTGCTACATTTCCGACGGGAAAGTTTCCCGAAACTCCAAAGCGCGGTTGCTGCGAGACAACGTCGTGATCTACGAAGGCAAGATTGCCTCCCTGAGGCGCTTCAAGGACGACGCCGGAGAGGTTCGCTCGGGACTGGAATGCGGCATCGGCCTGGAGCGGTTCAGCGACATCAAGAACGACGACGTCATCGAAGCCTTCACCATGGAGAAGGTCGCCCCGCAAATGGATTGAAGCCGGCCCGGCTCCACCGTAGCCCGCCATGAACATCGGTTTGCTCACCCTTGAAGTCGTCATCCCCTATGCCCAGTCGCTCAAAGACAAACGCCAGGTGATTCGCAGCCTGCGTGACCGCCTCAAGAAGTTCAACGTCTCCATAGCCGAGTGCGGACACCAGGACCTCTGGCAGCGATCGACCCTGGGTATCGTCGCCATCTCCTCCGATCACGCCGTCCTCGAACGCACCCTGCAGACGGTGACCGATGAAGCCGAAAGAATCCTGGACGGAAATCTGACTCAATGCCACATAGAGTTTCTATGAAAGCCCCCTCCAGACGGCCGGGACGAGTCGGCGAAATGCTTCGAATGGCCATCAGCCAGATTATTCTGCGCGGACTGCGGGATCCGAGAATCGGCCTGGCCACCGTCACCGAGGTCAAGATGAGCGCCGACCTCAAGAAAGCCAGGGTCTTCGTCAGTGTGCTGGGCAGCCGGGAAGATCGCGAACAGACCCTGCTGGGCCTCAACCGGGCCTCTGCCCATATTCGCCATGAAATCAGCTCCCAGCTGAAGCTCAGAGCCGCCCCGGAACTGGATTTTCAATACGATCGCTCCATCGAGTACGGAGCGCGGATTGAAGAACTGCTCGAGCAGACCAGAACCGTCGATACCCCCGACCAGTAGTCGGGCTTCCGAACGACGGACGCCGGCCGAGTCCGATTCCGCACCGGCGCCGCCCCTTCCCCCGAAACCCCCATGAATGGACAGCTCACGGGCTTCCTTGTCATCGACAAAGCGGAGGGCATGTCCTCGCACGCGGTGGTTCAGCTCGTCCGCCGCCAGCTACAGATCAGGAAAATCGGCCACCTCGGAACTCTCGACCCCATGGCCACCGGGGTATTGCCCCTGGCCGTCGGTCGCGCCACCCGATTGGCGCGATTCCTCATGGGCGGCAGGAAGGTCTACGAGGGAACCATCCAGTTGGGCCTGACCACCGACACCTATGATCGCCTGGGGCAACCCACATCCGAGTTCCGACGGCCCCGTCTTGCACCGGACCGCCTCCGGACCGCGGTCGAATCCATGGTTGGCGAGCAGATGCAGGTTCCTCCCCCATACTCGGCAAAGAAGATCGGGGGGCGGCGCGCTTACCGGCTGGCCCGGCAGGGACTCCGGGTTGAAATTCCTCCCCAGCAGGTCCGCATTCATCAATTCAGGTTTCGCCAGGACGCGGCGGACACCGTCGATTTCGAAATCCACTGCTCGCCGGGAACCTATGTCCGCGCCCTGGCCCACGAACTGGGACAGAAGCTGGGATGCGGAGCCCATCTCTCCAGGCTGCGGCGACTCTCCTCGGGAAAATTCTCGCTGTCGATGGCCTGTCCGCTGCCCCAGGGGCGAATGCCCCAGGACTGGACCCGGTTCCTGCTCTCCATGAACTCCATGCTGGAGGATATGCCCGGCATCCGTGTCTCCGCCGAAGACCGGGAAGCCTTTTCCCATGGACGGACGCTGGAAGTCCGAAGAGTTCCCTTGAATCAGTCGGGCGCCCCCATGATCCGGGTCCTTTCCGACTCGGGCCTGCTGCTGGGACTGGCTGAACCGGCTTCCTCCCGGCACCCGGGAGGGCAGGGCGAGCAGGCTGCGGTCCGCCTTCTCCCCAAGCTGGTTTTGTAATTGCGCCAAGCAGGCTCCCGCCTTGATTTCGCTTTACTCCGGGGAGGGGACTATGCTACATTCCGCCTGCTTTATCGGCTTGGAAGGAATGGATCCACTCCTCGAATTCATGGTACTGACACCGGATCTCAAGAGCACTGTGATTCAGAAATACCGGACCCACCCCACGGATACGGGGTCGCCGGAAGTACAGATTGCTCTGCTGAGCGAGCGGATCACCTACCTGACGGGCCACTTCAAGGCACACAAGAAGGATCACGCCTCTCGCCGCGGTCTGCTGAAGATGGTCGGGCACCGCAGGCGTTTATTGGACTATCTGAAGACCAAGGATGTCGAACGCTATCGAACGGTCATCCAAAGACTTGGAATACGCAAGTAGCGAGCCCGGAAAGACAATACGAGCTTGAACAATGAAATGGCGACTCCGAGCATTGCCGAACGGGATGCCGGCAGTCGCTATTTTAGTTTGGGCGGCAGTCCGGGCAGGGAAACACATCAATGATTGAGAAAACCAGCACCCTCATCGGAGGCAAGGAAATCACCATCGAAACGGGCAGGATCGCCCGCCAGGCCGACGGCGCCGTTCAGGTCAGCTACGGAGACACGGTGGTCTTGGTGTCCGCCTGTTCCAGAAGACAGCCCCGGGACAACGTGGATTTCTTTCCTCTGACCGTAGACTACCGAGAAAACTATTACGCTGCCGGACGCATTCCGGGGGGCTTCTTCAAGCGCGAGGGCAAGCCGAGCGAGAAGGAGGTTCTGACCTGTCGCCTGATCGACCGTCCCATCCGCCCGCTGTTCCCGTCGGGCTATCGCTGCGACACCCAGATCATTGCCCTGGTGCTCTCCGCCGACGGAGAGAACGATCCCGACATCCACGGCATCACGGGCGCCAGCGCGGCACTGATGGTGTCCGACATCCCCTTCGAGACCCCCATCGCCGCCGTTCGCGTGGGTCTGGTCGGCGGCCGCCTGGCGATCAACCCTACCAGCCGGGACCTGAAGGAAAGCCAGCTCAACTTGATCGTCGCCGGCAGCGAAGAGGCCATCGTGATGGTGGAAGCCGGAGCCCGGGAGGTGAGCGAAGCGACGATGGTCGAGGCATTGGCTTTCGGACACGAGCACATCAAGCAGATTGTCCCCTTGCAGAGGCAGCTCGCGGCCAGCCTCGGCGTCCGGAAACGCCCCCTGGATTCACGCCCGGTCGACGAGGAACTCGCCAGTCAGATTTCCCAGCAGGTGTCAGCGGATCTCAGGGACGCTCTCGACACCACAAAGCACGGCAAGAGAGGAAGCTACGAACAGGTTGACAAGGTCAAGGAAGCCCTGCTGAGCAGCTACCCGGAGGAGTCGGCCGACTTGAGAAACGATGCGTCGGCCATTTTCGATCGCATCAAGGAACAGATCTTCCGCGACGACATCCTGGAACGGAAGAAGCGCCCGGACGGTCGTGAGTTCGACGCCGTCCGGCCCATCACCTGCGAGGTAGGCCTTCTGCCCCGCACCCACGGTTCAGCCCTTTTCACCCGCGGCGAAACCCAGGCCCTGGTCACCGCCACCCTGGGCACCTCGGACGATATTCAGAAGATTGACATCATGGAGGGCGAGTCGTCCAAGCGGTTCCTTCTCCACTACAACTTTCCGCCCTTCAGCGTGGGCGAAACGGGATTCATGCGAGGTCCCGGGCGGCGGGAGGTGGGCCATGGCGCCCTGGCGGAACGATCCATGCTGCCGGTGGTTCCCTCCGAAGACAAATTTCCCTACACCATTCGCATTGTCTCCGACATCCTGGAGTCCAACGGTTCTTCCTCGATGGCCAGCGTGTGCGGCGGCATCCTGGCCCTGATGGATGCCGGTGTCCCCATCAAGGCGCCGGTCGCCGGCATTGCCATGGGGTTGGTCAAGGAAGGAGACCGGTACGCCGTCTTGACCGACATCGCCGGGGCCGAGGACCACTACGGGGACATGGACTTCAAGGTCACCGGGACCCGATCGGGAATCACGTCGCTGCAGATGGACATCAAGATCGCCGGCTTGACCATGGAAATCATGAGTGAAGCCCTCCAGCAGGCGCTGCGGGGAAGGCTCTTCGTCCTCGACAGAATGCTGGACACCATTTCAGCCCACCGGAGCGATACTTCAAAATATGCTCCCAAGATCTATTCCCTTCGCATCAAGCGGGAGAAGATCCGCGACGTCATCGGGCCCGGCGGCAAGGTGATTCGCGGTATCACCGAACAGACCGGAGTCAAGATCGACGTGGCGGACGACGGCAAGGTCAACATCGCCGCTCTCGACGAGGCGTCGGCCCGAAAGGCCATTCAGATCATCAAGGACCTCACTGCCGAGGCGGAAATGGGCAAGATCTATCTGGGCAAGGTGGTTCGCCTGGTGGATTTCGGCGCCTTCGTGGAAATCTTTCCCGGGACAGACGGCCTCCTTCATATCAGCGAGATCGCCGAGCATCGAATCCGGCAGGTCAGGGACGAATTGAAGGAGGGGGATCAGCTACTGGTCAAGGTCATCGGGATTGACGGCCAGAAGATCAAGCTCAGCCGCAAGGCCGTGTTGAGGGAACAACGGCAAAAGTCATCCTGAGGCAACCGCCCCGAGCACCGGGCGAGCCGGTGAGTTCCGAGCGGGTCAAGCCGCCAGCGGCGGGTGAAATTCACCCGTCAGGTTGGGGAATCTGCCGAAAATCTCGTCACGCAGTTCCTTGGACAGCGCCTGTTCCAGACTCTCCACAAACCTGTCGCCCTGACGAACAAACAGCCTGAAGCGGTCCTGCTCGTCGCCTTTTTGCCTGATCAGAACCCAGCGGGTCTTCGGCCCCGGCTCGACCCGATACACGTCGACTCGAGTCTGAACCAGCGGCACCGAGATGCTGTCCAGATATCGGGCCCGGCAAGGATCGTTCGAAAACACCGAAAAGCTCATCTCCTGCCCCCCGTAGAAGAACTTGCAATCCCTTAGCTCCATAACGCCCTCCCGTAACAGGAAATCGTGTGAGAGACGAGGCGCGCGCCCTGACCCGCGGGTGTCGAACCCAAGCCGTCTTTCGACGCCCAAGGCAACTGCCAAATACCTCTGATGCGCAGCACCGCCAAAAGGGTTACCCGGAAAACGCGGCTTGTCTGAGCCTTTTGCAAAAGGCTCGAGAGGCAGTGCTTTTCGGAGGGGTGCTTACTAATCGCCGCGTTCGCGGCTGTGGCAGTGCAGGGCTCATACGACCCCAGGCTTCCGCCTGGGGCTACCCTGAGCCGCAGCTTCGCAGCTCTATAAGGATGGCTTGTAGCAGGCGTTTCCGTGGCCTACCCACTCCAACCGCTGCTTCGCAGCTCTCCCGTAACCCACGACACTACAATGGGGAACATGCTTATTTATTTGGAATGAAGCGTTTGCAAAGGTAGGCAGAGGGATCTTTTCCGGGAATGGCCACAAAAGGCACAAAAAAGAACCCTCCGATCGTCAAGACTCGAAATCAAGCCACTCCTTTTGTGCCATTTGTGCTTTTTGTGGTGAATGCCGGAGCTATCAGCCCTTTACCTTTGCCGCCTCCATGTCATTCCCGATTGGGAATTTTATGGCTACCACGCAGAGGAGGGCCAGTGAGGACAAGTTGGGAGAATAGGCGGGGAGCCTGCTCGCACCCGGGGAGTGTCAGTCGAGGCGGTAGTTGGGGGCCTCCCGGGTGATGATGACATCGTGGACGTGGCTTTCCTTGAGGCCGGCAGAGGTGATCCTGATGAATCGGGCTTTCTCCTGGAGTTCCTCGATTCCCGCGCAGCCGACATAGCCCATCCCGGCCTTCAGGCCGCCCACAAGCTGGGCTACCACGTCCGCCAGTGGACCCTTGTAGGGCACGCGGCCCTCGATGCCTTCCGGAACCAGCTTCTGCGCGCTGGTGTCCTGACCCAGTCGATAGCGGTCCCGACCTCCCACCTGCATCGCTCCAAAGGATCCCATGCCCCGGTAGGCCTTGAAGCTTCGGCCCTGGTAGAGCACGGTTTCCCCCGGGCTTTCGTCCGTCCCGGCGAAGAGGCTTCCGATCATGACGCTGTCGGCGCCTGCGGCGATGGCCTTGGTGATATCTCCGGAGAACTTGATCCCCCCGTCGGCGATAACGGGGACTCCCGCATCCCTGCCGGCCTGCGCACACTCGGCCACCGCGGTGATTTGCGGGACCCCGGCGGCCGAAACCACCCGCGTGGTGCAGATGGAACCGGGTCCGATCCCCACCTTGATGCCGTCGGCGCCGCAGCGGATCATGTCGGCCGCGGCCTCGGCGGTCGCGATGTTGCCGGCGATGGCATCGGTCTCCGGAAACTTCCGCTTGATCTCCTTGAGCACGTCCATCACCCGCTGAGAATGGCTGTGGGCCGTATCCACGGCCAGCACGTCCACGTTGGCGTTCACCAGGGCCTCGGCCCGCTCCAGGTAGTCGCCCGTGACCCCCAGGGCCGCGCCCGCCAGCAAACGCCCCTGGCCATCCTTGGCCGAAAAGGGGTACTGGAGCTTCTTCTGGATATCCTTGACCGTGATCAAGCCCTTCAGCATGAAATCGCCGTCGACCACCAGCAGCTTCTCAACCCTGTGCCGGTGCAGCATTTCCTCGGCTTCGGCCAGCGTGGTCCCGACAGGAACGGTGATCAGGTTTTCCTTGGTCATCACCTCCGAGATCGGCAGGTTCAAGCGGTCTTCAAAGCGCAGGTCGCGGTTGGTCAGGATGCCCACCAGCTTGCCGTCCTCGGTGATGGGCACTCCGGAGATCTTGTAGTGCCTCATCATGTCCAGGGCCTCGTAGATCCGGTTCTCCGGCGACATGGTGATGGGATCCACGATCATTCCGCTCTCGGAACGCTTGACCTTGTCGACTTCCGAAGCCTGGCGCTCGACCGACATGTTGCGGTGAATGATGCCCATGCCGCCCTGCTGGGCCATGGCAATGGCCAGGCGGGCTTCGGTGACGGTATCCATGGCCGCGCTGATGACGGGCACGTTGAGCTGGATGCGTCGGGTCAGCCGGGTTCGGGTGGACACCTCGGCGGGCGCGATGTCCGACTTCCGGGGGACCAGCAGGACATCGTCAAAGGTCAGGCCTTCGGGCACCTGGCTGGTCAACATGGATACTCCCTCACCGCTTCCCTCTTCAGGCTGGAGTCAGAGCGCAGCACTTCTTGTACTTCTTGCCGCTTCCGCAGGGGCAAGGCTCGTTGCGGCCGATTTTCGGCCCCCGAATGACGGGCCTGCGCGGCTCGGGCGCTTCCTCGGCAGGTCCCATCACCATTTCCTGCCTGCGCTGGCGGCGCTCCATCTCTCGAACCTTGTCCTTGTCCTCAACCGGCTGGAGCAGATAGAGATAACGAAGGCTCTGCTCCTCGATACCGTCCATCATCTGTTCGAAGGTCGCGAAGGATTCCTTCTTGTACTCCACCAGGGGATCTCTCTGCCCGTAGCCCCGCAATCCGATCCCTTCCTTCAACTGGTCCATCGCCAGCAGATGGTCCTTCCAATGGGCGTCCAGGACGTTGAGCAAAATCAGCCGTTCGTACTGGCGCATCTCCTGCGAGCCGATTTCCGCATCCTTGCGTTCGTACTTCTCCCTGGCCCTGGCGCAAATTCCCTCCAGCAGCTCCTCCCGATTGAGTTGCTCGACCTGGACGTTCTCGTGACGCAGATCGAGGCCGAACTGCTGGGCCACGGCCTTGCGAAGCCCTTCGCCGTCCCACTCCTCCGGATCGCTGTCGGCGTCGCAGTAGCTGTCGATGAAGCCGCCGATGACGTCCTCGCTCAACTCGAGCAGGTACTCCTTCTGGTCGCTCTTGCTCAGGAACTGCTCCCTCAATCCGTAAATGGTCTTGCGCTGCTGGTTCATGACGTCGTCATATTCCAGCAAATGCTTTCGGATGCTGAAGTTGTGGGCCTCAACCTGCTTTTGAGCCGATTCGATTCTCTTGCTGATCAGACGGGATTCGATGGGTACGTCCTCCTCCATCCCCAAACGCTGCATGATGCTGGACACCTTTTCGCTGGCGAAGATCCTCATGAGATCGTCCTCCAGCGAGAGGTAGAACCGGGAGCTTCCAACATCCCCCTGGCGCCCTGAGCGGCCGCGCAACTGGTTGTCGATGCGCCGGGACTCGTGACGCTCCGTTCCCAAAATATGCAACCCCCCGGCAGCGATCACCTGCTCTCGACCCTGCTGAAACTGCTGGTCGACCTCGTTGAGGGCCCTCTCCCACTCCTCTTGCGTGAGCGTCGCCAAGTCCACGCCCTGCTTGTGCAGCCGTTCCCTGGCCAGGAACTCGGCGTTGCCGCCCAGCACGATATCGGTCCCGCGGCCCGCCATGTTGGTGGCGATGGTCACCGCCCCCTTGCGTCCGGCCTGAGCCACGATCTCGGCTTCTTTTTCATGGTACTTGGCATTCAGCACTACATGCTTGACCCCTGACTTCTTGAGCATTCCGCTCAATCGCTCCGACTTTTCGATGGAAATAGTCCCAACAAGCACCGGTTGGCCCTTCTCGTGCAACTCCCGGATCTCCTCCACTACCGCTCTAAACTTTTCCGGTTCGGTGCGATAGACCACGTCAGGGTAATCCATCCGGATCATGGGCCGGTTGGGGGGAACCACCACCACTTCCAGTTTGTAGATCTTGTTGAACTCCATGGCCTCGGTGTCGGCCGTTCCGGTCATTCCCGCCAGCTTCCCGTACATGCGGAAATAGTTCTGGAAGGTGACCGTCGCCAGAGTCTGGTTCTCCCTTTCGATCTTGACCCGCTCCTTGGCCTCTACGGCTTCGTGCAGGCCGTCGCTCCAGCGGCGGCCGGGCATAAGCCGCCCCGTAAACTCGTCCACGATGGTGACCTTGTTGTCGTTGACGACGTAGTGCACGTCTTTCTCGTAGAGCCAGTAGGCCTTGACCAGTTGCTGAATGGTGTGCAGGCGCTCGGTGACTTCGACGTAGCGCTGCTCGCTGTAGTCCGGGTCATCCGGGTCGGGAATGACATAGTCCTCCATGCGCCCGCCTGCCAGAAACTCCTGGCCTTTCTCGGTGATCTCGACGTTGTGCGATTTTTCGTCGATGAAGCAGTAGAGCTGGTTGTCGAACTCGGACAACTGCTTGTTGCTCATGAGCTGGCCTTCGACCTGATCGATCTTCTTTTTCAGGTCACGGTGCTTGACCAGCAGGTCGAGATACTGCCTGTTCTTGGGATCGCCGCGCTTGACCAGCAGCAGTTTCTCCAGGGTTTCCTCGCTCGCCTGGCCGTCGGAGTCGATCTGCTGGATTGCCTCCCGCAAGGCGCGCCCCAGAAACTTCGTCTGCTGAGCACGGATGCGTTCAGCCAGCGGCCGCATGGCCATGTAGGTCTTCTGCTGGGAACTCTCTACCGGTCCCGAGATGATCAGAGGCGTTCGGGCCTCGTCGATCAGGATGGAGTCCACCTCGTCCACGATGGAGTAGTGATGCGCTCGCTGGACCCGGTCGCCGATGTCGAACTTCATGTTGTCGCGGAGGTAATCGAATCCGAACTCGTTGTTGGTGCCGTAGGTCACGTCGCAGCGGTATGCCTTGTGGCGCTCGTCGTCGTCCATGTCATGCTGAATCACTCCCACCGACAACCCCATGAATCGGTAGACCCTGCCCATCCACTCGGCGTCGCGGCGAGCCAGGTAGTCGTTGACCGTGACGACATGGACGCCCTTCCCCTCCAGGCTATTGAGGTAGACGGGCAGCGTGGCAACCAGGGTCTTGCCCTCTCCTGTCTTCATCTCGGCGATCTTGCCCTGATGAAGCACCACGCCGCCCATGAGCTGCACGTCGAAGTGCCTCATCTTGAGCACCCGCCTGGCAGCCTCCCGAACCACGGCGAAAGCTTCCGGGAGCAGGTCTTCCAGGGTCTCGCCGGCAGCCAACCGTGTCTTGAACCGGTCGGTGTGGGCACGCAGTTGCTCGTCCGTCTGGCTGGAGAGGGAGGGTTCCAGGGCGTTGATCCGATCAACCGTGGGTTGAATGGCCTTGATGTCCCGCTCGTGCTTGCTGCCGAAAACTGACTTGAGAAGGGTATCGATAACCAAAGAATGGCCCCTTGATCTGCCGTCGGGAACCTTAATTATGAGGGGATTCAAGACAAAGTCAAGGCGTCAGCCGGAACGCCGCAAGGGGCGCGATTGAAGGGCCGCAAGCCCCCTTCCCGATGGGGCCGGCGCCGCTCCGGCTTCCTTCGCGGACCGCGGTTTCGGGTCCGGCCGACGGGTTTGACAGCGCCCTCGACCGACTCCTATAGTGTTGAATCGACGGCTGCAGCACGTTCCACACCCCTCCGAAGTCGGCCAAACTCCCATGAACTCCCCAATGAAGCCCGCTTGCCGATTGGTTGTGGTTGGAGGAGGGATTTCCGGACTGGCGGCCGCTCATCGATTGCTGGAAAAAGCTCCGCGGCTGAACCAGGATCTCCGCCTGGACCTGCTCGAAGCCGGCCATCGCCTGGGGGGTGTCATCCACACTGTAAGGGAGCAGGGATTTCTCCTGGAAGGAGGACCCGATTCCTTCATTTCCGAGAAGCCCTGGGCGGTGGATCTCTGCCGGCGCCTGGGTCTGGAGACGAGCCTCATCGGCACATCTCCCCGCCATCGCAGGACCTTCATCGCACGGGGCGGAAAGCTGCTGCCTGTTCCGGAGGGGTTCCACCTGATTGCTCCCTACCGGTTCGGTTCCTTTGCCGCCTCCCCCCTTCTGAGCTGGGCGGGCAAGGTCCGCATGGCGGCCGACCTGGTGCTGCCGCGCCGGCGGCCGCGTTCAAGCAACTACGATGAGAGCCTGGCCGCGTTCGTTCGCCGGCGCCTGGGAGAGGAGGCCCTGGAACGGCTGGCCCAGCCCCTGGTGGGCGGCATCTATACCGCCGACCCGGAAAAGCTGGGTCTGAGGGCAACCTTTCCGCAGTTCCTCGAAATGGAGGAACGCCATCGCAGCCTCCTGCTGGCCATGTGGCGGGACCGCAAACGGCAACAATCTCCTGCGGGCGACCATCCTGCCGGCCCTCGCTATGGCCTTTTCGTCTCCCTGGATCAGGGATTGCAGCTCCTGGTGGATCGACTGCGGGAATCCATTCCCGCCTCGTCGATCCACTTGGGTTGTAGGGTCGTGTCGCTGCGGCGGCCGGAACAAACCCACCGGTGGGAGATCGAGCTGGAGAAGGGTCCCCCGCTCCGGGCGGACGGAATCTGTCTGGCGCTTCCGGCCCACCGGTCGGCTGACTTGCTGGAGGAACTCGACCCCAGCCTGGCGGCACGATTGAGAAGCGTGGTCCATGCCTCCACGGCGACCGTAAACCTGGCCTACCCGGCGGCGGATGTTCCCGCCGCCATGGACGGGTTCGGCTTCCTGGTGCCGGCCGTGGAAAAGGGGGCGATGCTGGCCTGCAGCTACAGCCACCGCAAATTA
>JAPPFQ010000768.1:0-1084 GCA_028875135.1 Acidobacteriota bacterium | reverse complement strand
CGGGCGCGCCCCCGGGAACGCGGCGCTCCTGCGTGCTTTCGTGGGCGGAGCCCTGCACCCGGAAACGCTGGAGGGTGACGACCGGGAGTTGATTGCACGGGTCCGTCGGACCCTTGGAGAATTGCTGGGCATCACCCGCGCGCCGCTGCTGAGCCGGGTGGAACGCCACCCCGAGGGCATCCCCCAGTATGGCGTCGGGCACCTGGACCTGGTGGCCCGGATCGAAAGCCGGATGCTCCAATGGCCGTCCCTGCAACTGGCGGGAAACGGGCTGACCGGCATCGGCATCCCGGACTGTGTTCGACGGGCCGAGCAGTGCGCCGACCGGTTGCTGGCCCGCATTTCTCACCGGGGGGCGTGAATTACTTCAAGACCATACCGGTTCGGGACCAGCGGGTCCTGCTGAAGAAATTGAGGGCTTTGCTTCCGTATTCCCTGGCGTGCTGCAGAACGGACTTGGGGCTTGGATCGTAAGGGTCGTCGTCGTAGGACCAGTAGATGAACAGCGGTTTGCCGATGATGTTACTGCTCGGCACCGGGCCCCAATAGCGGCTGTCGTGGCTATTGTCCCGGTTATCGCCCATCATGAAGTAGTGGTCCGGGGGAACCAGGACAGGCCCGTGGGAATCCTTGGGCGCGTAGTGGTCCTCCCCCGGGTCGAAGTATTGATAGGGTTCCTCGAGCCTCCTGCCGTCGATGTAGACTGCCTTGTCCCTGACCTCCAGGGTCTCGCCGGGAAGGCCGATCACTCGCTTGATGAAGGGCACGCTGGGATCATGGGGAGGCTTGAAGGCCACGATGTCTCCCCTCTCGATCTCGCGATTCGGCAGAATTTTCAGGAGAAAATCCGGGTAATTGGCCGGGAAGGCGAACTTGTCCAGGAAGAAATGATCCCCGACCAGAATGGTGGGCTTCATCGACTCGGTCGGCACCTGAGTGGCCTGAGCGATGAACTTGGTGAAGAAGAACACGAAAACCAGGCTGAACGCCAGGCTTTCGAGCCACTCGCGGGCCGCGCTCTTGCGCCGTGCTTTCCCTGGTTTCAGGTCGGCTCGATCCTCGGCGGGGCGGTCTGGAACGAGAT
>JAPPFQ010000306.1 GCA_028875135.1 Acidobacteriota bacterium | reverse complement strand
CCGTCTGACATCAAGGCTTTCGTTGACGAAGTTCGCTCTCAGAAATGAGCAAGAAGGTCGATTCGGGGGGCCAATTGACAGGTTGAGCGAACCGAGTCACTTCAATTCGCTCTGCTTCGGAGCTTGGCTACGACTCCCGTTCCAGCACGTAGTCGGCGATCTCCCGCAGCGGCCAGGCGGCTTCTCCCAGGAATTCGAGGCTGGACTTGGCCTCGGCAATCCGGCGCCGCGCTTCCTCTCTGGCACCCTCTACGCCCAGCAGGCTGGCGAAGGTCACCATGTCCCGGGCCTGGTCGCTATGGGCGGCTTTACCCATCTGCTTCGGGTCGCCCGTTACATTGAGAACATCGTCAACGATCTGGAAACCCAGGCCCAGCCCTTTGCCGTAGCGCCGCAGGGCTCCCAGCACCCTGGAGTCGCCTCCCCCCAGCAGGCCTCCGCATTCCAGCGAGGTCTCAATCAGCGCCCCGGTCTTGCGCCCGCAAGTCTCTTCCAGGGTTTCCTTTCTTCCATCCCTGGCATCGTTGGAGATATCCATGACTTGGCCGCCCACCAGGCCCACCGTGCCAATGGCCCGGGCCACGGCACGGGCCGCTTTCAACTGCGCGCCAGCGGGAAAACAGTCCTTTCCGTCTTCCGCCAGCAGACACTCGAAGGCCAGCGCGGTCATGGCGTCTCCCGCCAGCACGGCCATGGCCTCTCCAAAGACCTTGTGGTTGGTGGGACGCCCGCGTCGAAAGTCGTCATCGTCCATGCAGGGCAGGTCGTCGTGGATCAGCGAATAGGTGTGGATCAGCTCCAGACCGCAGGCCGGCACCAGGATGGCGTCCCGGCTGCCGCCGGCGATCTCGTAAGCGGCGATGACCAGGATGGGGCGCAGGCGCTTCCCGCCGGCCAGGACGCTATAGCGCATGGACCGGTGGATGACGCAAGGCTCCTGCTCTTCCGGAGGCAGGACCTGTTCCAGGGTCTGGTCCACCTGAACCCTTTTTTCCTGAAGGTAGGCTTTCAATCGAGGGGACACGAACAGGTCCTGGACATTCGTTGACACTAGATTCTGCAGTGAGCCAGGCCACGCTTTTCCAGGTACTGCTGGTGGTATTCCTCGGCTCGGTAGAAGGTGGCGGCCGGAGTGATCTCGGTCACGATGGGGCGCGGATAGCGGCCGGAGGCGTTCAGTCTCTCCCTGGACTGCCGGGCTGCCGATTCCTGGAGGGGGTCATGATAATAAATCGCCGAACGATACTGGCTTCCGAAATCGGGACCCTGGCGATTCAGGGTGGTGGGATCGTGATTCTGCCAGAAGATGTCCAGCAATTGCTCATAGGTGACCCTGGAGGGATCGTACTCGACGTCGACCGCCTCGGCGTGACCGGTGGTGTCCGTGCACACCGCCCGGTAGGAAGGATTCTCCAGCGTTCCTCCCGTGTAGCCCACGGCAGTGGACAAGACCCCTTCGACCTGCCGAAAGGTCGCCTCGACTCCCCAGAAGCAGCCGGCTGCAAACGTGGCCCTGGCCATAGGTGCCCTCCTTTCTCCCTCAGCGCCCCGTTGAGACTTGCGCGCCAGGCCAGTATAGCGGATTTCCGGCCGGAGCAGGCGCCCAAGGACAGGATTCGGCAACCGAGTGTCCTGTCCGAGAAACAAGGCTACCATCTCCGATGGAGGTTCCACCGGGAAACGGTCGACATGTGAGGCCCGTTGGGTTTCAGGTAAGTGCCACCCCTGCCCTGGCGGGCAGATCATACGAGGAAGAAACTGCCGATGGTGTTGAAGAAGAACCACGAATAGACGCAAAGTCCTATGGACCTCCCTTGGTGGGACGACGTCACGGGATGACGACCACCCGGGATAATCGACCGTCATTCTTTCGAAATTGTTGTATGATCGGTGGCCGTATCCGATCCGGGGAGGGGCCATGGAAGCGATTTGGGCGGCGGCCGGCTGCCTGGTCACCTATTTCATTTTCTACCGGTTCTATGCCCGCTACCTGGGTCGATGGGTTTTCCGCCTGGACCCCGACAGACCGACCCCGGCCCACCAGTTGAGGGACAACGTCGACTACGTCCCCTGTCGCCGCAGCGTTCTGTTCGGACACCACTATGCCTCCATCGCCGGACTCTCACCCATGCTGGGGCCGGCCATCGCGGTGATCTGGGGATGGCTTCCCGGCATGCTCTGGGTGGTGTTCGGTACCCTGCTTATCGGAGCCGTCCACGATTTCGGGGCCCTGGTCCTGTCCATGCGCAACCGGGGCCTGAGCATCGGCAAGGTGGCCGAGGACATCATCGGGCCGCGGGCCAAGTCCCTCTTTCACGTTCTTATCTTTTTCCTGGTCTGCCTGGCCATGGGCGTCTTTGTCCACGTGGTGGCCGGGCTGTTTACCGCCTCCTTCTACCCCGAGGCGGTCTTTCCCACGTTCTCCCTCATCGCCATCGCCCTGGTGGTGGGCTGGGCCGCCTTCAGGAAGTCGATCTCGGTCTGGAAGCTCACCGTCGTGGGCTTCGCTCTCATGCTCTTCACCATCTGGCTGGGCCTGCAGTTCGAACGGCCGGATCTGACGGCCGGGGTATGGGGGGTGCTGATCCTGATCTACGCCTTCTGCGCCTCCACCCTCCCCGTCTGGGCCCTGCTGCAGCCTCGGGACTATCTGAATTCCTTCCTGCTCTACCTGGGTCTGGGACTCGCCTACGTGGGTTTCTTCGTCCTTCGGCCCAACTTCGCGGCTCCGGTGCTGGACGCCAGTCCCTCCGGAGCTCCGCCCATCTTCCCTTTCGTCTTCATCGTCATTGCCTGCGGCGCCATTTCCGGGTTCCACGGACTGGTCTCTTCGGGAACCACCTCGAAGCAGATCTCGCGGGAAACCGACGCCGTCTCCATCGGCTACGGCGGGATGATCGGGGAGTCGCTGCTGGGCCTGCTGGCGGTTCTGGCCTGCACCGCCGGATTCCGCACCATCGAGGCCTGGAGCACCCACTACCAGAGTTGGTCGACCGCCGGCACCCTCTCCGAAAAGATGCGGGCCTTCATCGATGGGGCGGCCCTGTTCATCAGTGAGCTGGGGGTGCCCTTTTCCTGGGCCCAGGCCTTCATTGCCCTGGTGGCCGTCTCCTTTGCGCTGACTTCGCTGGATTCCGGCACCAGGCTGCTGCGCTACAACATCACCGAGATTGCAAGCGGCCTGCGACTGCCGCTTCTGACCAACCGCCACCTCTCCTCTCTGCTGGCCGCGGCTTCGATCGGCTTTTTCGCCTTCTATGAAGTCGACGGCAAACCGGCCGGCCTTCTCCTCTGGAAGCTCTTCGGCAGCACCAACCAGGTCCTGGGCGCGCTGACCTTGCTGACCATCGCCATCTACCTCCGGCAACGCCGCAGAAACCACTGGTTCGCCAGCATTCCCATGCTGTTCATGATCACCGTGACCGTGATCGCCATGGTCATGGAGATCAAGGGCTACTGGGTTTCCAGCCAGTATCTGCTGCTCTCGGTGGGCGGCGCCATCCTGCTGCTGAGCCTCTGGGTCATGCTGGAGGCTTCCATCCGCTTTCGAAAAGACACCCTCCCTTGACCCGCAACCCGCGTTTCGCACCAGGCAGATGACCTTGACAGCGGATTGACGGGTGACTACGGTCACTATACGGCAGTGCGCCAATCTGCTTCTCCACCAAGCAAGGCGGGGCGATCGACAACGACGAGGTCGGTTCGACGGAGACGAAGCAGAAGGGGAAATTCTGATGGCGACAGTTCCACGCGAGACCGAAGACCGTGATGCCTCTCCCGCCTCGCAAGAGCGGAAACGAGAGCTCCGCTTCGTTGTCTGCGGGTCAGTGGATGACGGCAAATCGACCCTGCTCGCCCGCTTGCTGCGCGATTCAAGGACGGTCCTCCGGGATCGACCCTCGGCGGCCGAGAGGGAGAGCCGCATCCGGGACACCCGGGGCGATGGGTTCGACTCCGTCTTGCCGGTCGACGGGCTGCAGGCGGAACCCGAACAGGGCGCCGTCCTCGACGTCGCCTGCCGAACTTTCGAGAGCGACCGGCGCAAGTTCATGGCCATCGATGTCCCCGGCCACGAGCAGGACACCCGAACCATGGTCGCCGCCGCCTCGAATGCCGACCTGGCGCTCCTATTGGTCGATGCCCGCAAGGGGATTCCGACCCGGACGCGCCGGCACAGCCATATCCTTTCACTGATGGGTATCCGCCAAGTGATTCTGGCGGTCAACAAGATGGACCTGGTCGACTACAGAAAGGACGCGTTCTCGTCCCTCGTCGACGCCTACGGCCCATTCGCCCGCGAGCTCGGGATCAAACGGGTCCATGCGGTTCCGCTCTCCGCTCTGACGGGTGAAAACGTCTTCGATCGCCAAGACCGCGCGCCCTGGTACGACGGTCCCACGCTCATGGAATTGTTGGAAACTCTCGAGATCGACGCAGACGGAGAGCAAAGCCCATTTCGACTGCCTGTCCGGCAGGTCAATCGTCCCAACCCGGAATTCCGCGGCTTCAGCGGAATCGTAGCCTCGGGCCGGATCGAACGCGGCATGCCGGTGGTCGTATGCCCGTCGGGCGAGACGACCGCGGTCGAACACATTTTCGGACCGGCCGGTGAGCTGGAGAGCGCGGTGGCGGGCCAGTCGATCACGCTGGTGCTCGCAGACGAAATCGATGTGAAACCAGGAGACATGATCGCCGGAACCGACCGGCCTCCGGAAGTCGCCGACCAGTTTGCCGCCCATCTGATCTGGATGGATGCGCAGCCGATGCTGCCCGAACGTTCCTACCGGGTCCGTTTCGCCGGTACGTCCGAGGTTGGCCGGGTAACCGACCTGGTCCACCGCGTCGACATCGACACCATGGGCCGCCTGGCCGCCAAGACGCTTGAGCTGAACGAAATCGGCTATTGCAAGATCTCGCTGGATCGCCCGGTGCCGTTCGACTCCCACGGCGCAATCAGGAGGACGGGAGCCTTCGTCCTCATCGACAGGTCGACCGACGCAACCGCCGGCGCGGGCATGATCGGCTTCGCGCTCCGCCGCGCCAGCAATGTCGTCTGGCAGGATCTGAAGACCGACAAGGCGGATCGGGCGCGGGCCATAGGCCAGAAACCCTGCGTCCTCTGGCTGACCGGCCTTTCGGGAGCCGGAAAATCGACGATCGCCGACCGGCTGGAACAGAAGCTGCGAGCGCTCGGCAAGCACACCTATGTCCTCGACGGCGACAACGTCCGGCACGGACTGAACCGGGACCTCGGCTTCACCGACCGGGACCGGGTCGAAAATATCCGCCGGGTCTCCGAAGTCGCGAAGCTGATGGTCGATGCCGGCCTGATCGTGATCGTCTCCTTCATCTCTCCGTTCCGATCGGAACGGGAGATGGCGCGGAACCTGGTGGAGGAGGGGGAGTTCTTCGAGATCTTCGTCGATACGCCCCTGGATGTCTGCGAGGCGCGCGATCCGAAAGGGCTGTATGTGAAAGCCCGCAGGGGAGAAATCCCGAATTTCACGGGTATAGATTCGCCCTACGAGGCGCCCGGCGATCCGGATTTGCGTATCGACACCACACGGCAGTCTGCCGAACAGGCTGCCGAGTCGGTGGTGCAGCTCTTGCTTGGTGCAAAAGGCCCGGATTACTGATCGGACCCGGACTCGTCTCCGCCCGACTCGGTTTGCGACTTGGCCTGGGCCTCGCGGGCCTGTCCGGCCATCTCGACCAGGTCCTCCATGGTGCGCAGGATGGGCAGGATCAATTGATTGCCGCTCAGACGGGAACCGCCTCGGGCCATGCCGGCCGGGTTCTGCTTGGTGACGAGAATGCCCAGCGGCGCCCCCCGGGAGTCGTAGACGAGACAGCCCAGGTTGGCGGAGAGGGACGCATCGCAGACGTAGAATGGGCGCGGCCCCTTCACCAGGGCCTCCACCCGGCCCAGGTGCAGCCGGATGGCCCGATTGCCGATCTTGCCCAGACGTCCCACGGCAAACACCTGGTCCAGAATCCGAGGCTGGCGCCCGTTGGTGTCCAAGGCCACCGCCTTGAAGGAACCCTCGGCCTCGCGCGGCTTGATGAAGATCATGTCCAGGTCGCTGTCCTTGAGGATCACTTCGGCGTCCACCTCGGTTCCGTCATCCAGAATGAGCGTGGTCTCCTTGAACTCCGACTTGATGTCGGCTCGCGTGGTGGCCCGCATCACGATGGTCGGGTCCAGCGCCGCGGCCGAAGCGACGGTCAGCCCCGAGGCATCGATGACCGTGCCGTTGGCTTCTATCTTTCGCTCCTGGTCCCGGCTCTGGCCTCGGATGGAAAACTTGATGCCCATGACGACCCGCACCGTGACCAGCGCACCCTTCGATTGCTCCGCTACGGATCGGGCCGTTTCCCGAATATCGGCAGCCTGCGCCAAACCCGCCAGAAGTAACCCGATGACCGGAAGCAAGCAGTATTTCAGCCGACCGGCAAGCTGGATCATGGCTCCGCTCCATCCAACCGAGCCGCGCCATTGCCCTGGCTCCAGTTGGGTTGCAATTCCAGAAATAGCGTATAGATGCCCCGCTTGACAAACAGCGGGATGTTTGGTGGTTTGCTGTCGCCGGCGGCCTCCAGGCGAGATTCCAGATCCTGCACTCCCCTGACTTCCTGGTGATCCACCGCCTTGATGAGATCCCGGGCCTTCAATCCGGCCACTGCAGCCCATCCTCCGGCGTCCACCTGAGACACCAGGGCCCCGCTTTCCTCATCCGACCATCGATTGGCGATGCGGTCGAGGTAGGAAATATCCCGGGCCTTGAATTCGAAAAGGAGGTCCTCGTAAACCGGCAACTCTCCTTCCGGGGTGGGCATGGCTACCAGCTCGGCGCTCACGGTGCTGGTTTCTCCCGACCGTATCACGGTGAATTCGGCCTGGCTGCCGACCCGGTAGGCGCGAATCATGGTCTTGAAGACCTCGGCGTCCTGGGGCTCGGAGGCCTCGATGAGCTGGGAATCCACATGTGTCAGGATGTCTCCTACCCTGAAGCCGGCGGCTTCGGCGGAACTGCCGGGATAGACCTGGGTAATTCTCACTCCCTTCTTGCCCCGAAGGTCGAGGGCCCTGGCCAGCTTGCGCGACAGCACCTGGGTCGCCACCGGCAGCCAGGCTTTTCTGGCTTCGGCAGGGGGCCTCTGCGGCCGCCTCAGACCCACTTCCACCAGGGTCAAAAGGCGCTCGGAACGACGATCGAACGCAACCACCACCGGGACGGGACCTTGCCGGTCACGAGAGATCTCATCGGTGAAGCGATTGAAGGCGCCGACTCCCTTCACTGCCTTCCCGTCGATCTCCACGATGACGTCGCCCGGCCTCAGGCGGGGCACGGCCTTGTCTGCCGCACCTCCGGGTCGAATGCTGCTGACCAGCACGCCTTCCGGACTCGGCCGACGCAACTCCTTGGACTCCACCCGGGTCAAACGCCTGAGGGTGACGCCCCATTCCCGGGCCTCGACTTCCCTGCCCCTGGCGTCATCGCGCAATTCGGGCGTAATGCTCAAGGCAAGCTCTTCCCCGCCCCTCCTGACGGTCACCTGCATGGGAGCACCGACCGGCTTGGAGAGCAGGCGCCGAATCAGGCCCGGCATTTCCTCCTCGAACTTGACGCGGACCGGATCGCCGTCAATGTTCAACAGGATGTCTCCCGCCCGGAGTCCGGCCCGGTCCGAGGGAGAGCCCGGCAGCACTCCCGATACCAGCGCCCCCTGGTCGGCCGCCGCCGTGCCGTTCTTCAACAGCGGTTGAAAGCCGGCGCCCACCCAGGACCGGCGCACCCGCCCCTGCTCGATCAATTCCCGGGAGACCGGTTGGGCCAACTCGCTGGGGATGGCGCCGCCCAGACCGAGACCGATCTCGTTGATGCCCACGATCTCGCCCCGCAGATTCACCAGAGGCCCTCCCGAGTTTCCCGGGAAAATGCCGGCGTCGTGTCCGATCCACTTGACCAGAGATCCGACGTTCTCGCCATCCAGCCGCAGGGGAGCGCTCATGCGCTTCGGAATCATCATGTCCTTGTTGGAGACCACACCGCGGGTCACCGACTGCGAGATCGCCAGCGGACACCCCATGGCCAGAACCGGTTCTCCCACCGCCAGGGCCTCCGAGCTGCCGAAGCGGGCGATCGGCAGAGGCCCGCCGGCGGGGTCCCGGGAAGACATGTCCAGCTTGATCACGGCAATGTCGGCCAGGGCGTCGGTCCCCACCAGCTCGGCATCCAGCTCTTCCCGAGTGGAAAGGACGCAGCGAATCGAGGTCGCCTTGCCGGCCACGTGGTGGTTGGTGATGACGTAGCCCTCCCGGGAAATGATCACTCCGCTCCCGGTGGACTCGAACTTCCGCCCTCTCCCTCCTCCGTGTCGCAGAGACAACACGTAGATTTGAACCAGCGCCGGATAGACGGCATCAATGGCCTGCCGGATCTGCTGCTCGATCCCCGGCCCCCTGTTCGGATCGGCCGCGGCCGCGGGGGAAGCCAGCAGGGTCAACGCCAGCAACCCTGCCAGTCCAGGGATTCCCTTGTTCCTTCGATGAACCATGCAGCCCCTCCCGGGCATCCACCCACCGCTGCCTCGATCGTCGCCGGCGTCCCGGATCAGTACCTGGGCACGGAAGGATCCACCTCTTGAGACCAGCGGTCGATGCCTCCGGTGAGATTCTTCACGTTGGTAAAGCCGGCCTGCTGCATCTGTTCCACGGCCTTGGCGCTGCGTCCCCCCAGCTTGCAATGGACCACGATTTCGTCATCGGAATTCAGCTCGTCCAGGCGTTGACCCAGTTGGCCCAGCGGGATCAGAATGGAGCCGGGCAGCCGGCAGATGTCATACTCGTGGGGTTCCCGAACATCCAGAATGACGGGGGTTCCTCCATCATCCAGCACCGTCTTGAGTTCCTTGGGTGTCATTTCATCGGACTCCTCGGGCTCAGCCGCCCCGGCCGCAGCCTGAGGCGAAATGCCGCAAAATTGTTGGTAGTCGATCAAGGCCTTGATGGTGGGCTGGTCTCCACAGAGCGGACATTTCGGATTCTTGCGCAGCTTCAGCTCCCGAAACTTCATCTGCAGCGCATCGTAAAGGATCAGGCGGCCGACCAGGGTTCGTCCGTTGCCCAGAATCAACTTGACGGCTTCGGTGGCCTGAACCAGCCCGATGATTCCGGGGAGGATTCCCAGGACGCCCCCCTCGGCGCAACTGGGAACCAGTCCCGGAGGAGGCGGCTCGGGATACAGGCAGCGGTAGCAGGGCCCCTTGCTGGCGTCGAACACGGACGCCTGGCCCTCGAACCGGAAGATGCTCCCGTAGACGTTGGGCTTGTTCAGCAGAACGCTGGCGTCGTTCACCAGGTAGCGGGTGGGAAAGTTGTCGGTTCCGTCGATCACGATATCGTATCCGGCAATGATGTCCAGGGCGTTGTCGGAAGTCAGCATGGCTTCGTAGGTCTCCACCTGGACGTTGGGATTGATATCCAGGATCTTCTCCCGGGCGGAGTCCAGCTTGGGACGCCCCACATCCTTGGTGCCGTGGATGACCTGCCGCTGCAGGTTGCTGAAATCGACGGTGTCGAAGTCGACCAGCCCCAGCTTTCCAATGCCGGCGGCCGAAAGATAGAGGCCCAGCGGAGCCCCCAGGCCCCCGGTCCCCACCAGCAGGATCCTGGCGGCCTTCAGCTTCTTTTGGCCCTCCATGCCGACTTCAGGCATGATGAGGTGCCGGCTGTACCGCTGGATCTCATCCCGGCTGAGGTCCAGGCCTTCCGAAGCCGCCTCGACGGCGCCAAGGTTGCCGCCGGCGATGGAGGGCACGATACTCAAGACGTCTCCTTCCCTAACGGGCGTCCGGTCTTCCTGCAGATACCGGACATCCTCGTCATTGATGTAGACGTTGACGAAGTTGCGGACCTGCCCCTCGTCGTTCAGCAGATGTGGCTTGAGATCGGGAAATCGCCGGACCAGTCCATCGATCACCTCACCCACGGAATCGCCGTTCAGTTCCACCTCGTCCCGATTTCCCGTGAGATGCCGCAGCGCAACCGGCAGGAGCACCTTCAAAGCCATTTCTCCTCCTCAAGGTTCATCCCCACACTCGCTGCCATAGTATAGCCCGCATTTCCGGCCAGGTCGCCGCTCGGGTTGTGAAATTATGAATCCGTACCGGCACGGCCGGCAGTGCGGCCCGGCTCAGCCGGCTTCGATCGCCTCGGGACTGAATGCGGACCGGTCGTCGGCCAACCTCCAGCAGGTCATGGTTCCGGCCCGTCCATCGGAAACCGAAACGATGAGGTACGAGTAGAAGGGCCAGGCATGATCCAGATCGAACCGAGAGGGCCGGGCCTCGGCATCGGGATGGGAGTGGTAGAAGCCCAGCACGTCCATCCCCTTTTCCCGCGCGCGTTTCTCGGCCTCGAACATGGTCCGGGGAGAGATCAGAAATCGATTATGCCTGTCGCTCTCTTTCCGCGCATTCTCGGCAGGCAGCAATTCCAGGATGTGCTTGTCCCCCTCAACCAGCCGCCCCAGCATCAAGCCGCAACACTCATGGGGATAGGTGGCCTCCCCATGGGCTTGAATGGCCCCGGGATGCTCCCGTTTGAGCTTAATTGGCACCCTTGCCGACTCCCCAGAACCGCTCGTTCAAGTATTTCATGCCCCCGTCGCACAGCACCGTCACCACAACCCCGGCGTCCAGTTTTTTGGCGATCTCGACGGCCGCCACCACGTTGGCTCCCGCCGAGATACCCACCAGAAGTCCTTCTTCACGGGCCAGCCGGCGAACCATCTCCTGAGCGGCTTCGGTCGACACCTCCATATGCCTGTCGGCCAACCCGGCATCGTAGATGGGCGGGACGATGGAGGAAGGCATGTGCTTCATTCCCTCCAGCCCGTGCAGAGGGGAGTCCGGCTGCATGGCGACACACTCGATGCCCGGATCGAACTCCTTCAGCCTGCGGGTGGTTCCCACGAAGGTGCCGCTGGTGCCGAGCCCGGCCACGAAATGGGTCACCCGCCCGGCGGTCTGCTCGTAGATTTCCACTGCCGTGCTTTCGTAATGAGCTTGCCAGTTGGCCGGATTGCCATACTGGTCCGGATAGAAGTACCGGTCCGGGTTTTCCGAGTACAATTTCTTGGCTGCCCGAATGGCTCCGTCGGACCCCTCTCTGCCACTGGTCAGGACCAGTTCCGCGCCGTAGGCCCGCAGAATCTTGAGTCGTTCCGGGGTCACGTTCTCCGGCATGGCCAAACGTACCGGAATCCCCCTCACCGCCCCGATCATGGCGTAGGCAATCCCGGTGTTTCCGGAGGTGGCGTCCAGCAAAATTTTTCCCGGCTCGAGCTTGCCGGAGCGCTCTCCCTGCTCGATCATCTCCAGCGCGGGACGGTCCTTGATAGAGCCCCCCGGATTGCACCATTCCGCCTTGGCATAGACGTTTACCGCGGGCGCCCCTCCCCAGACCCGCTTGAGGGGAATCAGGGGGGTGTTGCCGATCGTATCCAGAACGGCCGTTGCTCCACCGGCTTCCAGAGTCTTGAACTCCATGGGCAGCACCTTGAACCGTCACCCAACGGCAATCCACCACCGACTTCCGCAGCCCCGTAGACTAACATGATCGCCACTGCTTCACAATCTCCCCCGAAGGCAGTGTCCTCTGATATACTTTGGTCCGTTCGGCTCCCTCCGCGACGGCAAATCTCCCTTGCAAAATCGTTGCTTTTTCCCGGCGGCGGCAAGCTGCGCCCGTGAGTCAGGCCGCTGTCTCCAGGGTCGAGACCGCTATCGAATCCCCAGGGGGCGCCCGGATGGACGAAGACACCCTCGCCTGCCTCATGCTGACCTTCGCAAAGGGACTGGGCTGCCGGGGCGCCCACCGGCTGATGGCTGCCCTGGGATCGCCCCGGGCGGTGGTCCGGGCAGGCCCCGGCACTCTCAACCACCTGGGACTTCCCGATGATGTGGCACAGTCACTGTCGTCAAGAGAGGTTCGCCTGCGTGCCGAAAGGGAAATCCACAAGTGCCGGCAGCACCAGGTCACCGTGCTGACCCTCCGGGACGCCCACTACCCCTCCCTGCTCAAGGAAATTTTCGATCCACCCGTCGTCCTGTTCGCCTCCGGAGACCTGTCGTGCCTTGCCCTTCCCTCGATTTCAATGGTGGGTTCCCGCAAGGCCACCGCTTACGGCCTCAATACGGCCGAGAAGATTGCCTGCGACCTTGCCGAGCGTGGGCTCCTGGTCACCAGTGGGCTGGCGCGAGGCATCGACACCGCCTCTCACCGGGGGGCCTTGCGGGGCAAGGGACAGACCGTGGCGGTCCTGGGCAGCGGCCTCGACTCCATCTACCCGCGCGAGAACGGCCCCCTCGCCCGGCAGATTCGGGCCAGCGGCTGCATCCTTTCCGAGTTTCCTCTCGGTACCCGTCCCCTGGCGCGGCACTTCCCCATGCGGAATCGCATCATCAGCGGTATCTCGCTGGCCACCTGCCTGGTGGAGGCCAACCAATCCAGCGGCTCGCTCATCACAAGCCGACTGGCTCTGGACCAGGGGCGGGAGGTGTTGGCAGTGCCGGGAAACATCACCTCCAAGACCAGCTACGGACCCAACCTCTGGATCAAGCAGGGCGCCAAGCTGGTGCAGGATTGGCAGGACATCGTGGAGGAACTGCCCCCGTTTATCCAGGAGCGGCTGCAAGTCCCAACCGGACCGCAGCCATCAGCAAGACTGACCGAAAAAGAGCGGAAAGTGCTGGAATCGTTGAGCGCCGACCAGGCCACACCCATCGATCAACTGCTTGAATCGACCCGGTTGACATCATCGGAACTTTTGTGCACGCTGTCGGAGTTGGAGATGCAGGACAGGATTCGCCAACTCCCCGGGAAGGCCTTTCTGAAGCGCTTGTGAGCTGATTTTCGGCCGGCAGGCAGACATTTCGGAGAGACGGGCCCCTCAGGAATCGGTAACGCTCGTGCCTAAATCATTGGTCATTGTCGAGTCCCCCGCCAAGGCGCGGACCATCAACCGCTACCTCGGCAAGGACTTCAGCGTCGAGGCCTCCATGGGCCACGTACGGGATCTTCCCCAGAAAAAGCTGGGAGTGGATCTGGACAACCGATTCCAGCCGACCTATGAACTGATTCCAGGCAAGGAGAAGGTAATCAGGGCCCTCAAGTCGGCGGCCCGCGGAGTCGATTCCATCTACATCGCCACCGATCCCGACCGCGAAGGAGAAGCCATCGGCTGGCACTTGGCGGAAGCGTTGTCCGACAACAATCGCAAATTCTTTCGGGTTCTCTTCAACGAAATCACTCAAAAAGCCATCCGACAGGCCTTCGATCGTCCCGGCGAGATCGATTCCCGACTGGTGGATGCCCAACAGGCCAGGCGGATCCTCGACCGCCTGGTCGGATACAAGATCAGTCCGCTGCTGTGGAAGAAGGTTCGCCGAGGAACCTCTGCCGGCCGGGTTCAGACGGCGGCCTTGAGGCTGGTCGTCGAGCGCGAACGAGAAATCGAGGCCTTCGAGTCCAGGGAATACTGGACGCTCACCGCCAATCTTTCGGCTTCGCAACCTCCCCCCTTCGAAGCTCGCCTTCAGAAATTCAAGCGCAAGAAGATCGAGGTCGGCAACCGGGAACAGGCGCAAGAGATCGTCCAGGCCCTGAACGGAGCGTCATTCACCGTTGAAGCGGTCACCACCAAGGAAAAGAAGCGCAATCCCGTCCCCCCGTTCATTACCAGCAAGCTTCAGCAGGAGGCGTCCCGCAAGCTGCGCTTTCCCGTGAAAAAGACCATGCGGGTGGCTCAAAGCCTTTACGAAGGGATCAAGCTGGGACAGGAAGGCAGCATCGGCCTGATTACCTACATGCGTACGGATTCGCTCCGGGTCTCCAATGACGCGCTGGGCGAAGTCCGAACCTACATCGACCGGAACTACGGAAAGCAATATCTGCCTGCCAAGGCCAGGTATTACCGCAGCCGCAAGGACGCCCAGGATGCTCACGAGGCCATTCGGCCCACCTCGGCAGC